>CAUZRT010000171.1:0-7313 GCA_963582235.1 Lentisphaeria bacterium | reverse complement strand
TCGAAGTCCTGCTCGGCACCACCCGACACCAGAGACGCGAGGTGGAAGACCGTACCGACGTCGGCGGTGATAAGCGCTGCACAGGCGTTTATATCCGTCAAATCCGCCTGCACGAAGGTTGCACGGTCGGCAACTTGCTCCAGACGCGGGTGACGGACCTGGTCGGTAAGGACCAGCGACCGATCGGCGTCTCTCCGCAGCAGTTCGGCGGCCAGCGCGACACCGATGAAACCACTGGCTCCGGTGATCAGGATCGTGTCCGGGTCATTCACAGACATTTCTCGTCTCCCGGCTAAAATTCTGTTGTTGGCAATCTATCTTCTTCTGCGCTCGACGAAGCATAGGACCGCACCTACGCTTTTGATTTTTCGACTTGTGTTGCCGAGGCACCGCCATCCAAGGCCTTCTCGATATCTACTATACAATGCCGATGATCGGCCATCACTAAATCAAGTTCGCCGCCGGAGTCGGTTGCGGATTCCGAAGTTTGTCTTTATCTTCATCGGAAAAAACAGCAGGACGCGAAGTGAGATGAAGAGTGTGATGAAAATGTAGCGAACCCCTGAACCAAGCGGCAACGCCGCGGAGGGACATAATGAAGCAGGGCAGACTATCCGGCCAGGTCGCCTGGGTTTCCGGCGCGGCCATGGGCATGGGGCGGGCGATCGCCGAGTTGTTCGCCGCTGAGGGCGCAAGCGTTGCAGTGATCGATGTCAAGGAAACGGAGGGCGCCGAAGTCGTGGACGCCATCCGGACAGCCGGCGGAAAAACCATGTTCCGGCGCTGCGACGTATCGGTCGAAGACGACGTACGCCGTTCCATTGACGCGACAGTCGAACAGTACGACGGACTACAGATCATTGTGAATTGTGCCGCCATCTCTGCGGTCCAACCACTGCACAAAATGACTGAATCGCTGTGGGACAGATTGATGGCGGTCAACGTGAAATCGATCTTTCTGTCTACCAAGCATGGTGTCGGCCATTTGTTGAAGAATGAGCGCAGCTACATAGTAAACATCGGCTCGATCAGCAGTTTCGTGGCGCAGGCAGGTACGCCCGCGTATACCACGACAAAAGGTGCCGTTCTCCTGCTCAGTCAATCGCTTGCGCTCGACTACGCGCACGCCGGACTGAGATGCAATTGTGTCTGCCCGGGGATCAGCGACACACCTGCACTCAGAAGCTATTACGACCGTCTGCCCGGCGGTGAAGAAATTCTGGCGGGCCGGCTGCGCCGGGTACCGCTGAACCGTATCATCCGGCCCGCGGAGGTGGCGCGCTCCGTGCTCTTTCTTTCAACGGAGGACTCAAGCGGCATCACGGGCACGTCGCTGACGGTGGACGGCGGCTACACGACCGCAGCGGAATGGGACAGCGACCAAGTGACACAGCTCGGTTCGTGAATCACGCATAAATTATTCACGAACCGTGAAGAATTCAAGTTAGGCTATGGCAAGAGCCCGCCGCCGTTCCGCGATGGTTTTCAGTACCGAATTGCAGCCGTCTATGAAGTTCCCGCGAAACCGCAACAGCGGTGCGTACCCGGCAAATTCAGGCGGAGCCAGGCCGTCGTCATCGTAGGCGCGGCGGAAATCGGGGATCTTATCGCGCAGCTCCGCAATCGCGTCGGGGCTGTCGGCGGTGGCGATGCGGTTAATGATCGGGGGATTCAGCTCGAACAACTCTTCAAAAGTACTCCAGTTGATTGTGATATGGGCATCGCGGCCGACCCACTCGGTAAAATGGATGGTGCTTCGCGCACCGCCGCCGAGCATGGTTGTTGCATAGCCGTGCTCTTTCAGCACCCGGTACTGCTTGCGCATGACAATGGTCCCAGCCTGGCGCAGCAGCTCCGGCGCGATGTCGATTCCCTGCGTCGCGACCTGGTGCTGGATCTCTTCGTCATAGATACCGGTGATATGCGTCACGTAGAACGGCGGCTTGTTGCCGTACTTTGCAACAGCCGCTTCATAAACCTCGCACATGGCAACTGCCTGGGCAATGGAAAACACCTCCGTGGCGCACATGGGGATGTTCAGTTCGACCAGACGCCCCATCGCTGCCATACCCGATTCGATCACCGGGATCTTGGCCATATAATTCGGTCTCACCTTTGCGTGGCGCAATGTTGTCGCGACGATAACGTCCGCTTCGTCGTCGCACCGCGGGTCGTCCTGCATGGTGACGAACCCCTTCGTACCGCCGCTGGATTCGTACAACGGCCGAAAGCCGTCCATGAACCTGCCCGTGATGATCTGATAGATGCGGTCCGCCGCCTCGCTGTCATCGCTTAGGTCCGCGATCACATCGTCGATCACGCCGATGATGTATTCCGGCTCGGACTTGAGCAGTTTGGAACCGTAGGCCGGATTGGTCGTACCGTTGATGGCGCCCGCTTCGATCGATTGGCGCAAGTCCTCGAGGGTCGGGTTGTTGACCCATACCTGTGTGCCGGTCTCCGCGGCAACGCGGTGAAAATAGTCTCGTGCCATGATTGTTCTCCTTGAACCCAAGTTCAGAGATTAATGGAAATCAGACGAGTCAAAGATCAAGTATCCAGTTATAATACAGGATTCCGCTGAAAACCCAAGTGTCCGGTGTCCGGAAAAATTGTCCGAAACCTATTTATGAATACAACGTCGGCGATGAGGCGCGAACGATTAGCGAGTTGCCTCGATGGGCCTTGTTATCCGGCTTCCTCTGTCGCGGAAATCTCACCACGGAATCAGTAGAGTAGAGAGGGTTTTGCCCGAAGGCGACCGCCCTCCCCTCGTCGAACCGGACGTGCGGTTTCCCCGCATCCGGCTCTCGCGTGGGGAGTTCGTCGCAATTCTCGAAAGATAGATCAGTCCCAAATCGGCAAAATGCGCATAGTAGCTTATTTCCCCATCGGCGGGCGATACCCACGTTGGCTGGGGCGTTTCGCGTGGTGCGTCAAACGTTGACGCACAAACCAGTTGATCCTCCAAAACGTAGATCGGGGGTAGCCATACCCGAAGTAGTTGGCCCATCCACGCAGATGAACATTGAGCTCGCCGATCAAGGTGGAGAGTGGCTTGAAGCACTGGCGCGGCGCGGTCATCTCCATTTTTGAAACGCCTGGCTCGATTTTCAAATTTCAGCGGGTATGCTACTGCATATGCTGTATCCCCGTACCGCTTACTTACCGACAAAACTCGACCTCCGTATTCCCCAATTCCAGCCCTTAACCCGAGCCCTGCTTGTCACAGCGACGTGTGACGCCATCGTACAGGAAAGCACCGGCGGCGTCCGGGAAGTTTCGAGCCCCTGAACCCTGTCATGTCATTCGCCGTGGTCCGCCGCTGGCGGAAACCCTGAACCCCGCCCACATCACGCCCCCAGACGCATATGCTTACTGAAACCAGCCGAAGCGAACAGTTTCCGTTGTTGAATCAAATGACGTATCTGAACACTGCGGCGGAAGGGATCCCCCCACTGGCGGTTGGTGCGGCGTATCAGGAGTATTTTAAGGATCTCCAATTCGGTATGGACGGCCGCCGGGCGCATTATGCGCGTCATGCCGCCTTGCGGGAGTCCGCGGGCCGACTGCTGGGACTCTGCGCCGACGAGATCGGTATCTGCTCATGTACATCGGAAGCGTACAATCTGGTCAGCATGGCAATTCAGCTTCAGTCGGACGATGAAGTGGTCATCAACGATCTGGATTACCCCGCCAGTACGACCCCATGGATGCAGCCAGTTTCTCCCGCCACGGTCAAAATCTGGCGTTCCCGGGAAGGCGCCCTTCGAGTCGAAGACCTGCTGCCGCTTCTTGGGCCGCGCACACGGCTCGTCTGCGCTTCGCTGGTCAGCTTCTACAACGGCTTCAAGGTCCCGCTGGCCGCCATTGTCGACGCGATTCGGCAGCACTCGTCCGCCCTCTTCTCTCTCGATGTGACCCAGGCGCTGGGACGAATCAACTTTGACATCAACGGCGTCGATCTCGTCATCAGCAGTACGCATAAGTGGATACTCGGCCCGCACGGCGGCAGCATCGTCGGTGTTCCTGCATGCCGGTCCCTAGAATGGACTGTACCGGCGGGAGGCTGGTTTAATTTGAAGGACGCCTTCGGTCCCGGACGCTTTGATTCGGCCCCCGAAAGCAAGCCCGGCGCCGCGAGCTTTATGGTCGGCATGCCGAATTTCGGATCCGTATACGCTGTCCACGCCGCCATTGAGTACATCAGCGCCATTGGTGTTACGGCGATCGCCGCAGTTGCCGACCCCCTGGTAGCTGCGTGTGTCGAGGAACTGCAGAAGCTGCCGGTAGATCTCCTGACGCCGAACGAGCCGGACGCCTTGGCCGGCATACTTGCATTTCGTCATGCAGCTGCCGACGCCATCCATGAGCAGCTGCGAGCTAACAACATCCATGTCATGAATGAAGTCGGTCGCATTCGGCTGACGTTTCACGGTTACAACACTGCCGCCGATGTCGAAAAGTTCCTGTCCATCCTGAGTCAGGCATTGGCGTCGGTTTAATGTCTTTGGCCGACACGATCCCGCGTCCGGCTCGCGAGCCGGACGAAAACCTTTCAACTTTCGGACTTTCCGCCGTGGCAGAAAATCAAAAAGTTGAAACCGCTTGGCTGGCGGGCGAAGCCATCCGCAAAACCCGCTCACCGCCATATCGACATTCAGCCTTAGGACTCGTGCAGCGTCGATACAATCGTTTCGACCGGAATGATGATGCACAACTGCATTGCCACACTTATTCTTTCGCTCCTCGTGATCGCGAGCCTGGACTGTTCGGCGAGTTGTCAAGAAGGAGGCGAAGGCCAAAGCCAAGCCCGGTGAGCCGGCTCTCAAGATCGATGTTGATGGACGGCATGCCACTTCGCGGCATCGTTCGTCCGACCGCGGCGACCCTCAGCGACCACCGCGCCACCCGACGTCACATGGGACAAGCCCTTCGCCCTGAATAAGCACTGATGCCGCCAGGCGGGGCGGTTCGAATCGCCTCGTCGTACGGGTAAAAACCCGCCAGCCGTGCAGCCGGCATTTGGAAGCCAGTAAAGCTCGTCTTAAAATGGAAATAGAAGTTGGCAACCCAGGGTCTAGTGTCGCGAATAATATGCCAAAATCCGAAAATGAGAACAACAATGGAAAGCCACAAAGTCGATTACGAACTCCTGGGCGATGACATCCAGATTGTCGAAATCGAACTGGATCCCGGAGAGACGGTAATCGTCGAAGCCGGCGCTATGAATTACATGGACGACGGCATCACTTTTCAAGCCAAGATGGGCGACGGCTCCAACCCGAACGAGGGCATGCTCGGAGGCCTCCTGAACATGGGGAAACGCGTTTTGACAGGTGAATCGATTTTTATGCCCCATTTTACCAACGACAGTCACGGCAAGAAACGCGTCGATTTCGCAGCACCGTACCCCGGCAAGATCATCCCGCTGGATTTGTCGCAGATCGGCGGCGAGATCCTCTGCCAGAAGGATGCATTCCTGTGCGCGGCCCTGGGAACGCAGATCGGCATTGCCTTCACGAAAAGGCTGGGCGCCGGTTTTTTCGGCGGCGAGGAATTCATTCTCCAAAGCCTGCGTGGTGACGGTATGGCATTCGTTCATGCCGGTGGGACGATTGTTGAAAAGTAGCTTGAAAATGAGACCATTCGCGTTGATACCGGCTGTATTGTCGCCTTCTCGTCCGGGATCAGTTATGACATCGAGCGCGCCGGAAATCTGAAGTCCATGTTTTTTGGCGGCGAAGGATTGTTTCTTGCCACCATGAGCGGGACCGGAACCGTTTTACTGCAAAGCATGCCATTATCCCGCCTTGCGGACCGCATCCTCCAGCATGCTCCGAAGGCCGGTGGCAGTCGAAGAGGAGAAGGCTCTATTCTCGGCAGGCTCGGCGGACTGATCGACGGCGACAATCGATAGGCACGCCCGCGACCTCGCGGTGGCGTCCATTGCCGGGCCGCCGATTGCGGAACCGCCAGCTGTTGCGTATCGATTTCAACAATCTGAGCCCAGCTCACGTCACCCGCCGCTGGCAAGCTGATCGTTTCCTGGGCCGCAAGCTGGACCGGGCCTATTAACACCAACCCAAGACCGAGTGCAGCAAGCCCGCGTTGCGATATGTCCGGTATTTCTTTCACAATTTGTCCTCGTTGGTGTCGCCGTGTTTGCGGCGGTGCATCGTTTATGTCGATGTTGACCGCAACCGCCCAGTATGTTTTAGTATATTTCGACCGCAATTCTAAGCCTGTCGGCAAAAAAAATTCGACAGGACATCAAAAATCGATGAATAATCCCAACGAACGGTATATTCAGACGGGAACTACAAGATTACTCGCATTGACACGCCATCAGTAAAATCTATCTTATCCACTGTATTGACGACGCAACTAACAGGTCAGGAAAATTCCAAATCTCGAGGCATTAGAATGGCAGCAACCAACACCACTTACCGATATCTCGGAAAACCCCGAAAATCTGTTGAGGGTGGCGAGAAAGTCACCGGTCGGGCACGTTACGCGGCGGATGTCTCATTGCCGGGAATGCTGCACCTGCGACCGGTTCTCAGCCCGTATGCGCATGCCGGAATCGTCGCCATCGATGCAACGGCCGCCGAACAGATTCCGGGGGTCCAGGCAGTGTTGACGGCCCGGGACCTGCCTACAAAAAATACCATCATGAACTCCCGTAGTACTGCGGTTCTGGCCAGCGACGTCGCCGTCTTTCGCGGGCAGCCGGTGGTTGCCGTTGTCGCCGAATCGGAGTCCATCGCTGAAGAAGCCGCCGAGCTTGTCGCCATCGATTACGACGAGTTTAGCGCCATCGTCGACGCTACGGCTGCTGCAGCCGATGATGCGCCCCTTGTCTGGCCGAACGGCCTTCCCGGCCAACAGGAAGATGCGGCCGGTCAGCATGCCGCAGTCGGCGACGACAACTCCGGCGAAAAGCAACGCTGCACCGGCAATGTACACCAAATACATACCTTCGATCGCGGCGATGTCACAAAGGGATTCGAAGAAGCGGACGTTGTTGTCGAGCGCACGTACGATACAGCAATCGTGCATCAAGGATACATGGAGCCGCTGGCCGCTGTGGCACAACCGGATCCCGTCGGCGGTGCGCTCACTATCTACACGGCAACACAGGCGGCAACCTATGTTCGTGACCAGATCGCCGGGCTGTTGTCGCTGAAAAATAGCAAGGTCCGTGTCGTTCCAATGACGCTTGGCGGCGGCTTCGGTGCTAAGTGCAACCTGATTGAGCCGCTCGTCGCTGCTGTGGCCGTGGCCCTCCAGCGTCCAGTACGTTTGGTGCT
>CAUZRT010000170.1:0-7314 GCA_963582235.1 Lentisphaeria bacterium | reverse complement strand
TGATTCGGATTAAATTCCAGTGCTCTCCAGGAACGCCCCTAGATCACACCGTCCAACCCGACATGAACGCGTCGGCACCATGCTTCGTATGCATGGTGCCGACACCGAATTCCGTGGTTTGCAGATAATTCCACGTCTCTTCTATATAACTTACTCATGGGCACCGACAGTTTCAATTACGACCGTCAAAAAGTCTGGGTCCTTGCCGGCGAATCCTCCGGCGATCTGTACGGGGCCCGCCTGGCGACCGAGATGCGTGGCGTCATGCCGGGTGTCAGCATCCAGGGCATGGGCGGCAATGAAATGCGCACCGCCGGAGTCGACATCCTCGTCGATTCAACCGAACTCGGCGTCGTCGGCCTCTTCGAGGTGTTTCGGCAACTACCGACGTTTTACCGCATTTTCCATGGCCTCGTTGCACGGGCACAGGCGGAACGCCCGGATGTCGTGATTCTTATTGACTATCCCGGCTTCAATCGTCGTTTCGCCCGTAAAATGTGCCGGCTCGGCATCAAGGTGATCTATTACGTGAGCCCTCAGGTCTGGGCCTGGGGACGGCGCCGCATTCCGGAACTGGCGACACTCGTCACCCGCATGCTCGTGATTTTCCCGTTTGAAACCGAAGTTTACGCCACAGCCGGACTGCCGACCACCTTCGTCGGCCATCCGCTTATCCGGATCCTGCGCCAGCGATCCACCAACGAAGTGAAGCGTGACGACAGCCTGGTTCTCCTGCTGCCGGGCAGCCGTTTCAGCGAAGTCGACCGCCTGGTAGCGCCACTCTTTGAAACCGCATGCGGACTTTACAAAAAGGCTGGGGACTATCGATTCACCTTCGCCGCTCCCCGCCCGGCCATCGCCGACCGCGTACAGGCGATCCTCGAGCATTTGCGGACGCCCCAGAATCGAGATGTGCCCGTATCGGTGGAATGCGGCGACACTGAAATATTGATGCGGCAGGCCTGTGCCGGCGTCGCAGCCTCGGGGACGGTCACTGTCCAGGCCGCCATCCTCGGATTGCCACTGGTCGTCGTCTACAAGGTGAATCCATTGACGTATCTGCTGGGAAGAATGCTCGTGAAGGTCCGCTACATTACGATGGTGAATCTGGTTCTCGGCGAAGAAGTGTTCGAGGAATTCCTGCAGCACGAAGCGCGACCGGTAAATATCCTCCCGGCGCTGGATCGGATTCTGCCCGGCGACGCCCGCCGCGATTATGTGCTGTCGCGCATGTCAAACGTGGTCGACATGCTCGGCGGCGACATTAACGCCAGCGAGCGTGCCGCATTGGAAGTAAAGGCCGAGTTGGCGGCACGTGGGTCGACCTAGTTGTGTTGAGGATTTCCGTCTGAGGCGGACCATGTCGAATGACATGACAGGGTTTCCGCCTTCGTCCCGCATGCGGGACGAAGGCGGGCAAGCAGCGTTTCGGCAACCGCATGGCCGTAAAGGATCACCGCATGTCAACGGGATGGAGATACGGATTGCCGAGCGCTGCGAGACTCGCGAAGCGAATCCTTTGTCGCGAATAATCCGCATCATACGCGGGCTGAAAAAGTCCTGGACAAACTCTTTGGGGCTTCGATACTGTACAAGCTAATCATAGCAAAGGAGATTTGATCATGTATGTCGGCAGAATCGTGGCGATCGCCCGGACGCCAACGGGCAAGGCCTCCGGCTTGTATCGCGTGTCATCGCGATCCTTTCCGAATCGTGAAGCGAAGATTCTCGAGAACAGCGTCGCCGTTCTGCCGAAGGCCGGCCACGAAGACGATATTTACGAGAACCCGTACATCGCCTACAACTGCATTCGCATCGTTGATCGCTTCGCCGTGGTTTCCAATGGGTCCCACACTGATTTCATCGCCGAAAAACTTCAGGACGGTATGTCCATGCGGGATGCTGTGATCACGGTACTGCATGCCATGGACTTCGAACACGACGCCCTGAATACACCGCGGATAGCCGGGATTGTCGACGACCGGAGCGATGAAGCCTGCCTCGGCATCGTAACGAACGCCGGGCTGCACGTCCAGCGGTTACAGGTACAGTCGGGTACCGCCGGTTATGTCGCGACCTACGAACACGTGACCCCGGGTAGCCATCGCGAAAACGCCTATGATGCCGAGAGCGCTGCGGATGCCTGTCAATTCATTCTTGGCCACGGCGTCTTCGCTGAGCTCGAGCGCCCGATCACCGCGGCCTGCGCCGTTGCCGACGGTGCCGGCGGTTACGAGATTGCCGTCGCCGACGCATGAGGTACTGGAAAATAGGATGGTAACGTTGCGTGCGTGATTATATTGCGTCGACTGCCGGCGTACGTCCGAATTTGTGTTTGTCACATGGTATTTCGCAACATGAACGCGGCGGCTGAAAGCCGCGGATGTCAAGGCTTGGGGTGATCCCGCTGAGCGGGAGAGCCCCAGGATATTGAAGAGACATAATTCGGGGCTAAAAGCCACCCATGAGTTGCACCGGCGACATTCATTCGTGGCTTTCAGCCCCGTTCCTAATATCGAATTCGGTCCTGGGGCTCTCTCGCATGCGGAATCACTCCAAGCTTTGACATCTGCGGCCTTCAGCCACCGAAATTATAATGCATCATGTTGCGTCATTTGCTGAGCTTCGCCGACACACGCACAAGAAGGATCGTGACGCAACATTATCACTCACGCAACATTCGACGTCCCTGCATCCTGAATCCCTGAACCTGCATCTAAAGTGAGTTACCTGAATCCTGCCGGGACCGCACGAGTCCGCAAAAACTGAATACGAACATTCATCCAACGTAATGAAAATTCTCAACTACAACGATGCTGATTTCGAGGATCAGGTGGCCACCATGCGCAGCGGTACAACGATTCGAGAGGAGATCTACGACGACGTGGCACGGATTATTGCCGGTGTACGGGACAAGGGGGATGCGGCTGTCAGCGACTACGCCCGTACCTTTGACAACGTCGAGCTGGCCGCGGACGAGTTCCTTTTGAACGAACAGGAGATTAACGCGGCAACCGCACGGATCCCGGACGCCGCCAAAGCCGCAATCCGCACCGCCCACGAAAACATCAGCGCCTTTGCCCGCGAACGTCTGCCGAAAACGTGGACGTTCACGCCGCGCGACGGCGTCATCCTGGGCGAACGCTTTCAGCCTCTCTCCAGGATCGGCGCTTACATCCCCGGTGGCTCCGCGCCGTTGGTGTCAACCGTCATTCACACCATCTCCATGGCCGGTGTCGCCGGCGTACCGCAGATCGCCGTGGTCACGCCGGCCGCCCCGGACAAGACGGTCAATCCCGCCATTGTCTATGCCGCCACGATCGCCGGCGCCACGGAGATCTATCGGCTCGGAGGCGTTTATGCCATCGCCGCGCTTGCCTTTGGCACCGCATCGGTTCGCCGGGTTGAAAAAATTGTCGGCCCTGGAAACGATTATGTTCAAGCTGCTAAACAGCTTGTCTACGGCCAGGTCGCCCTCGACATGGTTGCCGGACCTTCGGAAGTCCTGATCATCGCCGATGACTCCGCCAATGCCGCGTACATCGCCGCCGATCTGCTGGCCCAGGCCGAACACGGATCCGGTCATGAAAAGGCCGTGCTGTTGACAACCTCCGACAGCCTGATCGACGCCGTCCGGTCCGAGGTCCAGCGCCAGACCGCCCAACTCCAGCGCCGGGAGTGCATACGACAAGTGATCGACAACGGCATGTTCCTGATCCGCGTCAAGGATCTCCGGCAGGCAACCATAATTGCAAGTGAGTACGCACCGGAGCATCTCGAGATCATGACCTCGCACCCGGAGGACACGGCTGAGGAAATTACTGCCGCCGGGGCCATATTCCTCGGTCAATGGACGCCGGAACCTGTGGGGGATTTTGTTGCCGGCCCGAGTCACGTCCTGCCGACCGGCGGCTCAGCCCGGTACTTCAGCGGCCTCACCGTCGACCAGTTCTGCCGCCGTACCAGTCTCGTTCGTTATGACAAGGCGGCTCTCGAAGCGGAAGCCGCGGCGATCGCCGCCTTCGCACAAATGGAACAGCTCGACGCCCATGGGCGCTCGGTCTCGATCCGTTTCGACAACGGGTGAGCGACTCAGCTGGCAGGGCGCTCGGGAAACCGTTGACTGCACTCGACACACCCCTGGAGGGCGATCCGGATGCAGCGCTTCCCTCAGTGATCATTGCCTGCCCGAGAATTCGTTGGTGGCAGGCACACTGCGGCGGCCCGGTTCTCCTGTCGGCGAACAGTAACGAATTAGGGTCTGACCGGAAACCTGCGATGTATAGATTCGCGGCGGAGGTCCGTTGCAAGAGGTCGCCAATAGCCGACCGAGGTGCTCCAACCTCGAACTCACGTCGGACGAACCCACTTGGAGCACCGGCGGGCCACCGCCGAGTGGTTTTCGGTCAGCCACTATTCAGATGGCGATCCCGCAGTTGCAGCCTCTGGGTACCGAGAAACAATTCGTCCGCGTGATCGTAATCGAGTGACCGAGAACGAGGACGGGGACGATAGAGTTTCCGGAGAGTGTCCGTGCCACGCGCTGCGATCCGTCGGCTGACGGGTTGTTACAATTTGTCAGTCCCCCGGTGGCGGGGCTGATCCCGTGAGGGACGTTGTCCCGTCCCTACGGGATCCACGTCTGCCGAGGCGGAAAACTTTCGTTGGTAGCCGGACGCCTTGTAGCCGCGCCATCCGTCGGCTGAGACGGCCTGGCGCGCTGGTTGAATTCGGGTCTGACGTTCACGTAGCGCGACCTGCACGGCAACACAGTGCTATGGCGGCAACATGCTCATGACAAACTTGCGGGCGGGAAGGTATTTAACTGGACTCTTTACAGATGTGTAATAGCGTTACGAATGGTCGGAACATAAGTATAAGAATCGCAAAAAGGAGGCGTCACACAATGGCAGCAGAAACACGGGCACGTGGGTTGGGGATTGAATTTCCGGACAACGCCGAACGCGCATATCTGAACATGGCCGCACGCGCAGGCAACCTGATCTACACATCGGGCCATGTCTCGACGCAGAAGGGCAAACTTGGCGCCGACGTCACCGTCGATCAAGGCTACGAGGCGGCCCGTGAGGTCGCCGAGCAGATCCTGCAGTCGGTACACCAGGAACTGGGCACGCTGGACAACCTGCGGGTGGTCAAGCTGCTCGGTTGCGTGAACTCGACACTGGACTTCATCGAACAACACCTGGTGATTAATGGCGCCTCAGATCTGCTACACAAGATCTTCGAAGGCAACGACGGCTTTCACGCGCGCTCCGCAATTGGCTTCGCCCAGTTGCCCACCGGTGTTGCGGTCGAGATCGAAGCCATCTTCGAGATCAAGTCGTAAGCCGATCACGCGCATATCAGCAAAAAGGATGGACGAAATGCCCGGCAAGACCCAGGGTGTGCTGCCAATTCTGCATACGCCCTTCGCCGATAACGGCTCGATCGACTGGCAGGGCCTCGAACGTGAAGTCGACTGGGGCTATGACGTCGGATGCTGGGTCGCTTAAGTTTTCCGCCGAAGGCGGACCATGTCGAATAACATGGCAGGGTTTAGGGCGAGCCATCCGTCGGCCGCCGGAGGCGGATCGCAGCGCGAGGCTGCGGACGCTCCTCACCTAAAACGGGCATGCCGACATCAATGTATCGCGGTAACTTGCTAATCTCCTGACCGGATTTTATGTTTATACTAAGTGTCAAAACTCGAAAATTGCACGTTTTCACCAATTTTAAGTAAGTATTGTATAGTCATTTTTTACCTAACAGTCGCATGTACCGAAATAAAAAGTTATCGAGTTTGACAAAAACTATGTCTTGTGCTAAATTACCTTGTCGTGATCGTTTTTGCGGCCGCGTGCGCTCCTCCGGGGATTTCGTATTATTTTAGCCCCTGCCATCCGTCATCCGTCGGCGGATTTTTGACGGATGTCGCTGCGGGCGTAGAACGCCCCGGCGAAGCCGGCAGAATTCTAACCATTTCAAACGGAGTGCAGTCCGACTCTACAGGTGCAACGGGACAGGGGGGGGACAGGAAATGCACTACACCAAGCCAAAAATTACGGCAATGGCTGTACTAATCGCCGTTGTCATTGTTTCGCCGACAGCCGGGATCGTCGGTCACTGGGCTTTCGAAGACGGCGGCGGGCTGCAGGTCGAGGACAGCAGCGGCAATGGCAAGCACGGAAGCATCCTTAATGACGGCCGCGGAACCACATGGGTCGCGGGCCGTATCGGTTCGGCCATCGAGTTCAACGGCGGCCCGTTGAATCAGGTAGACTTGGCAGGATGCGTCGAGATCCCGGGTCTCGGGGCATACGACTTCAGGACGGGGTTGACCATCCAGATGTGGGTGAAATTCACTCAGGTCGACGAGACCTTTGACGAGCTGGCGAACACTGCCGAAACCGAGCGCGGCCCGGGGTGGCGGCTCGGCGCCTACCCTGAGGACCGGATCGCTTTCTCATCTGGGGAGGGACCGGGACTCGACATCGAAGACGAAGTCCAGGTTGCGCATGTGTTCAACCTCGGCGTCTGGTACCACCTTGCCGGGACCTATGACGGCTCCGTGTACCGGATCTATGTGAACGGCATCGAGCTGGGCGCCAGCCCGCCGGGCAAGAACATGTGGCGGGGCCGCCCGTCCCTCTATCTCGGCTCCTTTGGCGGCGTCGTGTACGGTTTCAGCGGTGTTATGGACGAGGTGAAGCTGTACAACAGCGTCCGCACTGCCGCGCAAATCTCGGCCGACGCCGACGCCGATGAGAACCCGGAAGAGCCCTCCGTATTTCGCTCCTGGGTGGTGCCCGACCCACTTTACGATGAGCTGTTAACTAATGAGCCGCCGGGACTGCGGGCGGAAGGCTCGCTGATCTGGGGGCACCTGCTGGACGTGCCGATGAGTCGCCCCGCCGCCGTGCGCTTCGCCGCTCGTTATGTCAGTAACGAAATGTATCGTGATCACGGCCTCATCGGCATGCGAGTGGTCTCCAGTGAACCGGGCAGGACTGACGATCCCGCGTCGTTCGCGGAGTGGGGCCTCACCGACGTCCCGGAGGGACCGTTGCTGCGCGCACCACCCGGCCAGCCCTGGCCGTGGCCACTCGATCCAGCCAACTACCAGTATTATTTGGACAGCATCGAGTCGCACTTCACCCACTCCGGTGCACCGACAATGTGGGGAATCTACTCGGGTTGCGAGCACGATGAGTTAACCGTCTATCGTGCCGCGGACTTGCGGGCCGACCCGCAAGGATACAATTACATCTTCACGGCGGACGCGGAGGTGCGGCAGCAGTATGGCGGCGGCATATA
>CAUZRT010000169.1:0-7314 GCA_963582235.1 Lentisphaeria bacterium | reverse complement strand
TATCTGATCGCGATCGTTGCCCTTGGGCTGCCGCGCCATATTGGCCAGCACTCCAGCCGCCCACTCATGGGCACTCTCGGCACCGTCGCGGGCAATAATGGAGGCCAGCAGCGATTGGTTGTAGATGTTGCGGGACGAGCGCACCAGCAACCGCCCGGCCCACCGCCGGGATGTCAGGTCCCGGTAAGTGCTGAGTTCACCGGCCTTGACACGGTCTTTTGCATAGGCAATGACGCAAGCGCGGGTGGTCAAGCCGATCCAATAATGCTCCGGATCACGCAGATGTGCGGGCACGAGTCTGTCGAACTCCGGTACCGCGAGAGGCTGTAGCAGACCCTTGTCTTTGGCGCGCCACAGGCGTCCGGCGTCGACGGTGATCAACAAGTCGGCGGGTGACCGCTCGCCTTCGATCTCGAGGCGCTTGATCAACTCGTCGGCCTTAGCCTTGGTGACATTCACATGAATGCCGGTCTGCGCCTCGAACCTGGCGAACAGTTCGCGGTCCGTGTCATAGTGCCGATGGCTATAGATGTTGATGACTCCTTCCGCGTCCACGGCGATGGCGGAGAGGAAGGCGAGGACGGCCAGAACAGGACAGAGTGAATTCATAGTGCTTATTGTCCCATCATTAGCAGCATTCTTATGCTGCTAATGATGGGACAATATAGAGGCATAGCATGACAAAACAAGATTCGCCGGCCGGTTTTTTTGTTTGGCTTGCCTAACAACCGGGGCCGTTGCCTGTGACAACGAAACAACATGTCGTAATTGCGTAGGTCGGCAGCATAGATAGGCGCACTGATATTTGGGGAGACGATCCTTGAGGACGCCGCTTCTCCAGAGACGCTGGCCTGGGCGAACGGTGATTGGAGGGCCGATGTCCACAGCGGCCGCTACGAATGAGAAGGCACAAAGGGCAGCGATCGCAGGACGGACGCAACGCGACCACCGGGCGAAGCCGACACCGGCTGTCGGCCATAGGCCGCAACCTCTTCACCGAACCATCGTCTTGAGCGACCGATTACGCGGGACAGATTACCAATGGATCGATTACGAGTGTACACGGACCGCGGCTTAAGTTGGGGGGCATTCGGGTCGGAGGTCTTGCGGAAAGGGGTCAGAGGCCTTGCGGACGCCATCGACCGAAACAATACCGCCATCGACCGCGCCGGAACGCCATCGACCGGAACCAGAACGCAATCGGCGGCTTCAGAATGCCATCGACCGGAAAGTCTACAAGTAAATATTTAGCGTTCATGATAGCGACGTTCTCTCGCAATAGATGACGTGACAATAATGACAAGGATCGTCTCGCGTCGTCGTGCACCGTTTTCACGTTCCGATATTTGAAAGATGCGCATGAAACGACGGCGGGCCGCCTGCCCGGCATCGGCCGCCGCCTCATCCATCAACGCCTCACACCACTCTGTCAACTCGGTGAATTCCGGACTCGAATGCGTTCTTGATCCATGCCGCGTACCGCGGGTGATCCGGCGGGCCCTGCCAGATAGCCGCCGCGATGTCGTTGAGAGCATTTGTGAATTCCATCTTTACATTTCCGCCGCCGATGCACCGTCGGCGCATCCTTGCTTATTACGATATTGATGAACCAGATGCCTGAGGGCAATGAAGTCGTACAGCGCATGCGTTACGATTGCCGTGATCAGGTTGTCGGTCAGCAAGAACATCAGTCCGAGGTAGCCGCCGATCACCGTGGCGATGAGCCCGTAAATCGGGGTAATAAAATGAGCCAGTCCGAATATTGCGCTGGCAATGATAAGGGCCGCCGCCGAGTTCATGATGTCGGCAAAGCCGATTTGGATCAGTCCGCGGAACAGCAATTCCTCGCTGATGCCAACGCCAATGCACAGGACGGCCAGGGTAGCGATCGACAAATCGCTGACGGCCGGCGTGATATGTTCGTCGAGAAAAGTTTGAATTTGCCGTAACGCCGCCACGTGGCTCCGGCAGAGATAGAGAAAGAACGCAAGTAGCGGGATAGTGGCTGCCACGGCGATCCCGATATCCCGTGCGATCCGCGGGTACCACCAATGGATATGGGCTGCCAGAGACATCCGAAGCAAGCGAAAAAGCAGAATCGTGACAATAAAGAGGCTGCCGTAAAAGACCGTCGCGATGAACAGGAATTGATTCCCTTGCATTCTTTCGTGCATGAGAACGGCAACCTATCACACCTTTCCCGGATTAGAAGTTTGGGCATTTCGCTCGAATTTCCGTCAAAATGAGAGTAAGATTTTAACTTGACACGGAATGGTCCTGGCTGAAAGAAGCGAAAAAAATCGTCCCTATGAAATCGATCAATGACGAAGTCCTCTCCGCCGTACGAGCCGGAGATCCGGATACCCTGGTAGAGCTGGATCAGCAGGGCTTGCTGATTGGACCGGACGAATCCCTTGACGCCTATGCGAATCGACTGCAGACGCTGACAAAGAATATCCACAAACTTCAGGAGGAACTGCGCCGACACGGACGCATCGAATTTCTGAATACCGTCCTCGATGCCAAGGATGCCATCCCCCTGTCAATTTTTCGCGCCTCCCAGGGAACCAATCGCTCGTTGTACGATTTCGAGATTGATTGGGTGCCGGGATTTTATGCAAATTACCGAATGGGTTTCCTGTTTGCCGGCTGTGCTTTCTATTCGTACGACGATTTCTTTGCGGTTTTCGTTATTCGCAAGGCATACAAAAAGCGCGAACGATGGCTGATTTACAAGCGCTCGGAATTGATGGCACATGAGCTCTGTCACATTGCACACATTGGTTTTCACGCAACCAACTTCGAAGAGTTGTTTGCCTATCAGACATCGGAGAGCGGCTTTCGCCGGATGTTCGGCGGCATGCTGCGAACGACGACGGACACTTACCTGCTGCTCGGTTCCGTCCTGTTGTTGTTGATCGCTCAGATTGTGAATGTGTTCACACGCGAGCCGCCCCTCTGGTATACGTTCCCGATGCCGCTCTTCTTCGGCCTGACGTTTCTATCTATTCTTTTTATTTGTTTGCGTTATCGTCATTACTGGAAACAATTCCAGCGGGCGCGAAAACAACTGGCTCCGGTGTTTGGAGCGGACCGGGCATTGCCGGTGCTGTTCCGCTGTTCCGAAGCGGAAATACGTGCAATAGCGGGGATGAAGAACGCCGATGGATTGCGGGACTGGCTGAAATCGAAGCCGGAAGCCTCTGTGCGGTGGAGGGTTATACTGGCAAAATACGCGATCCAGGAGTAGGTGAACGTTGAGTTTTTCGAACCCGTGCGGGATCTTCAGGGAATGACCAATGACAGCGGTAACTACTTAGTGTCTGACCGAAAACCTCGCGGCGGAGGCCCGCCGTCGCCCCAAAGGGGTCCGTCCGATATGAGTCTGAGGCTGGAGCAACGGTGGGCCTCCGCCGCGAATTGGGGAATCGCCGCTTTTTGGTCAGTCACTAAGTAGTTACCGCTGTCATTGGTCATTGCAGAGTAGCCGGCTGGTTGCACCGACGCCGGCGGATACCGCTGAAACCGAAAGGCCCGCACATGCCTGATTCCGAAAGCACAACCGCGACGGATGCCGACCGGCAGGCCCTCGAAGCGCGTTTGGCGGCACTGCACCGGATTTGTACGGTTATCGACTCGGCGCTTGATCTGGACACCATCCTGGTGCGGATCATGTCGGAGCTGAAATCAATTCTCGACGTCGAACGCGCGACGCTCTATCTGGTGGACCGGGAGACAGAGGAGGTGTGGTCAAAGGTACTTCAGGAAGGTGAAACGCTGAAAGAGATTCGGATTGATCTGGGCCAAGGGATTGCCGGCTGGGTCGCGAAGGAGGGAAAGCCCGTCAACCTCGCCGATGTCTATAACGACTCCCGGTTCGATGATACCTTCGATCAGGTCACCGGATTCCGAACGCACTCAATACTCTGCCATCCCGTTTTCGATTCGCGCGGCGCGGTGATCGGGGCGCTTCAAGTCATAAACAGGAAAGACGGCGGGCCGTTCCGCGAAACCGATACGAAGCTGGTCGAAACCATTGTTCCGAGCGTCGGGATCGCGATCGAAAACGCGACCTTATACCAATCGCTGCTCGAGCGCAACCGTGCCTTGCATGAAGCGCATCGAATGCTGCAGGCCCGAATGGATGAGTTGGACCTGCTTTTCCGGCTCGAGAAAATCATTTCGGAAAAGCATCTCCCGCGCGAAGAGTTCATCGATTCGCTCCTGCGCGAAGCCGCTACAACGCTCAAGGCTGAAACACTGATGGCCGTGTTTCAGGGCCCGCGCACGACCGAAGCCTTCATCGCCCGGCCAGCAACATCCAGCGACGTGGAACGCCGCCACACATTCTCGGTCAGCGGTCTCGTGGCGAAGGTTCTGCAGACCGGCAGGCCGATGGCCGTCGGCAGCGCGGACCTGGCGGAGGAAGCCGGCGAGCCCTTGAATGCCTTCCTGCAGGCGAACACGGAGATCATCGTCCAACCGATGCCGAAGGAGGCATTCGGAAACGAGGCGACGGAATACGACGGTGTCATTGTCTTGCTCCTCGACAGTTCGGAGGATTGGAACCTGGAGGGAATTATCAAACTCCTGACGCTGGTCGCCGCCCAGCTCGCCAGTGGACTTCGGTCGATTTCCGATCAACAACAGGCGCGTCACGCAGACCGTCTCATGACTATCGGACAGATGTTGTCGGGGATCCTCCACGATTTCCAGACACCCATGATGATCACGCGTGGCTTCAGCGAACTGCTCGCCGGGGAACTGGCAGCCGACGATCGTGCAAGGTACGCCCAGACTATCGCCCGGCAGGTGCAGCACATGGGCGACATGGTCGGTGAAGTTCTCGCCTTTGCCAAGGGCGAGAGACAGCTGTTGAGATCCCATGTCTTTGTGCGCCCGTATATGGAAGAGCTGGCGGAGATTATTCGCATGGAATTCAACAATCTCGGCGTGGCGCTGAACATGGACATTGACTTCGATGGCAAGGTATTTCTGGACCCGATCAAGATCAAACGTGCAATTTTTAATCTCGCCCGCAACGCCGGCCAGATTCTCGAGGGGCGTGACAACGCGCAGTTCCGAATCAGTGTTGTCGGCGAGGGCGATGACCTCGTTATGCGGTTTACGGACAACGGCCCCGGCGTACCGACCGACGTTCTCAACAGTCTCTTCGAGATGTTTGTAAGCGACAAGCAGCGTGGCGGTACCGGCCTCGGGCTGGCGATTGTTCACGATGTTGTGGCCTCCCATAAGGGCCACGTGGATGTTGACAGCAAGCCCGGCACCGGCACGACCTTCACCGTTTCGCTGCCGATCGGACAGAACGGCGCCGGTGACGCGTGACTTTTCAGCCTAGAAAGAAACAGTTGCCCGCGGATCACCCGCCGTTGTCAAGACTATGGCAGTGACCGTCGATATACGCAAGAAATCACACTTCCGACGCGGCGCCGCGATTATCATTCTCGCCACGATCCTTGCGTATCTACCCGCAATAGAGGGTGGTTATGTGTGGGACGACGATGACTACCTGACCGAAAACGAAACCCTTCGCTCGCTGACCGGTTTGAAGGAGATCTGGTTCAAGCCCGGAGCTGTGCCCCAGTACTACCCGCTCGTTCACACAAGTTACTGGATCGAATTCCGGATCTGGGGGCTGGATCCATTCGGGTATCATCTCGTCAACATTCTCCTGCACGCGGTCACCGCGGTACTCCTCTGGCGTTTCCTCCGTCGATTATCGGTCCCGGGAGCCTGGATGGCAGCGGCCGCCTTTGCCCTCCATCCCGTGCATGTCGAGTCGGTGGCGTGGATCACCGAACGGAAGAACGTGCTGTCCGGCTTCTTCTTCTTGGCTGCGATTCACTTGGTGCAGAGATTCCTGGATTCCCGCACCGGCGTTGGAGGCCGCGGTGACAAGTTCACCTACGCCGCCGCCTTCGGTCTCTACCTGTGTGCACTGCTCAGCAAGACAGTGACCTGTTCGTTGCCTGCCGTTGCCCTGCTCCTGCAATGGTGGCGTCACAAGCGCTTGACGCGTCGGGACATTGCGGCCCTGCTGCCGTTCTTCGCGGCCGGTTTGGCGATGGCTGCAGTTACGGTCCGGATGGAAACGCACTCGGTTGGCGCCCGCGGCGCGGAATTCGATCTGTCGTTTGTCGAGCGCTGTCTGATCGCCGGCCGCGCCCTCTGGTTCTATCTGGCCAAGCTCGTCTGGCCGGCCGACCTGTCATTCATCTATCGGCGCTGGGACATCGACACAGGCCAATGGGCCCAGTTCATCTATCCAGTAATTTTCGTGGCCGGCGTCATCGCTCTTTACCTGTGTCGTGGCCGTCTGGGGCGCGGCCCGCTGGTGGCTGCCCTTGTTTTCGCGGGCGTCCTTTTCCCTGCCCTCGGTTTTGTCAACGTCTATCCAATGCGCTACACCTTCGTCGCGGATCATTACCAGTATCTGGCCAGCGCGCCGATCATTGTGCTGGCCATCGCGGGGATTCACAATCTCGGGAGACATCTGCCGACCGGTGCCGGCCAGGGCCACGGAGCTGTCCGGGTGCTGTGCGTGCCGATCCTCGTCTGCTTTTTCTGGCTGACCAATCAACGCGGCGGCGTCTTCAAGAATGAAGAGACCCTTTGGCGTGATACGATCCGTAAAAATCCACGGGCCGCGATCGCACATAACAATCTCGGTCTCCTAATGGCCGACGCCGGCCGAATCGACGAGGCGGTGCAACATTATCGAAAGGTCATCCGACTCAAGCCGGAACACTACAACGCCCATAATAACCTGGGCATGGCATACACAGAGCTTGAATCTTACGCCGTCGCCGCACATCATTTTCGCCGGGCGCTGCAAATCCGGCCGGAAGATGCGCGAATTCTCAATAATCTGGGAAACTTGTATACACGCGCCGGGAACTACCAGGACGCCGAAACCGCGTACACACGCGCCTTGCACTACGGAGGGAATGCCGTCGACACGTTAAACAATCTCGGCAATCTCTACGCCCATGAAGGAAAATTCGATCTGGCGACGGAGCAATTTGAAAAGCTGCTCCGGCTCGACTCAACCAATGCGCAGGCGGTTTACAATCTCGGCAATCTGGACCGCGATCGGCAGAGGGTTCTGGAGGCAATGAATCGATACCGCGAGGCGATTCGCTTGCAACCGGACTTCGCCCGGGCCCATAACAACCTGGCGATCCTTCTCGCGGAGTCCGGAGAAACATACCGGGCACTGAAGCGCTACGATATGGCTTTACGGTATCGGCCGGACCTGCTCGATGCTCACTTTAACGTTGCCATTCTGCTGAC
>CAUZRT010000168.1:0-7378 GCA_963582235.1 Lentisphaeria bacterium | reverse complement strand
GGGTCTGCGGATAATGGACATGATCTACAAGCGGACAACATTGCTGGCCGAGGCCGAAAAGGCGGGATGCAAAACGGCGGATGGACGGGCAATGCTTTTGTATCAGGGCGTCAAGAGCTTTGAGATATGGACGGCGCAGCGTGCCCCGGTCCCAGCCATGCGCCGTGCTCTCCTGAGTGCGTTGCGCGATGGATTATCCTAGAAAAAGCAGTCGCCCGCGGATCCTTCGACGAGCTCAGGACATGTCACGCGGATGGACGCGGATGTTAGTATCTATGAATTAAGGAGCTACGGTTTCCAGCGTTGTGCCGCCCCCTATGGCCGCAAAACTTGGTTGGGTTTGCCCACCGTAGCACGGGCATCCTGCCTGCGGAAACGAAGGACAGTACCGATTTCCGGAAAATCCAACCAAGTTTTTCGGCCATAGGCTGTCCGCCTTTACCCACAGGGTGAATCGTCGCGGACAGTATTCGCAGGTTCGATTTCCGACCGTCTTCACACTGATCATCGATAACTGCTCATCACGTGATCCGTCGGCTGATGGATTGGCACGTTAGAGCTCGACTCAGAGGTCAGAAGTCTGAGGTCAGACAGTATACCATCAGCCACAAACCATTCCTGAAAATGGCGACCCCAACGGGAGTCGAACCCGTGTTGCCGGGATGAAAACCCGGTGTCCTAGGCCTCTAGACGATGGGGTCGAGATGATAGGCAAAATCTGTAATATAGATCCCGGTAGATCACTGTCAACCAGCTCTTCGCCATGCGCGGCCGACCACGACCCTGTCCCGGTCATTGTAGTCCTGAAATACCTGTGGATTTCGCAGGCCATGCGCAGCGAAAAGCTCAATGGTGCGCTGGCTCTGCGTTTCCCCGATTTCGCAAATTAGGACACCGTCATCGACGAGATGCGCCGTTGCGGACTCCGCAATCCGATGCAGCACGGCCTGCCCGTCATCGTTGGCCACCAGTGCTTCGCGGGGCTCGTAATTCCGAATATCTTCGCCAAGACGTTCGTATTCCTCAGGAGAGACATAGGGTGGATTTGCAATGATCAATCCGAAGGTTCGGTCGTGCACCGGTTCGTATAGATCACCTTGGAGAAATTCAATCCGATCCAGACCGAGCGCCTCCTGGTTTCTACCGGCCCAACGCAATGCCGCCGTCGAAAGATCCGTGCCGGTCATCGCCGGCGGATCGGCAAGGGTTTTTGCCAGGGCGAAGAGGATCGCGCCGGAACCCGTGCACAGATCGAGGATCGCACCGCAGCCGTCATACTGTTCGACAGCGATTTCCACCAGCCTTTCGGTTTCCGGACGCGGGACCAGAACGCCGGGGCCGACCTGAATGCTGCAATTGTAGAATTCCGTCGCCCCGCAGATGTACTGCACCGGTTCACTCTGCGCCCGCCGTTTCAGCACAGGTCGAATTCTGTTCAACTCCGCTGGCGCCAACGGCCGGTCGAACTGTAGATACAGATCCATGCGGCCGAGCCCGAGGGCGTGTCCGATCAGCCATTCCGCCTCGATTCGCGCCGACTCGATGTCGTGACGGCGCAGGTATGCTTCCGAATCCAGCAGTATCTCACGTAATGATTTCATTCTCCAGATTCTGTCTGTATTCGTGTGTTCAACTTCTTGTTTCATTCGACGCGAGCCCCAACTGTAGCCGGGGTCTGACGAGAATGCCGGCTTAAGCTGGCAGCGCCCGACGAGCGGGTCCCGGACAACCTCCTCATGAGACTGGCAAATGATCGACGTCGGATCCGCAGCGAGCCGTCGTCCGTCATCAGACGGTACAGACTGCCGGACGTTTCTCACGGATACGTCGCCTGCACATGGATGCTGATGCCGCCGCGAGGATTGAAAACGCCCTCGACGATGGCCTGGCGTGGCGCGCAGGCCTTGACCAGATCGTCGAGTATGCGGTTTACGGCTTCTTCGTGGAAGGTATTGCCGTTTCGGTAAGAAAACAGGTAGAGCTTCAGCGATTTACTTTCGATGCACGCTTTATCCGGGATGTACTTGATGGTGATCTTACCGAAGTCAGGCTGAGCCGTCACCGGGCAGCGGGACGTGAATTCCGGGCAATCGAAGGTGACGGTGTAATCACGACCGGCATACTTGTTTTCAAACGTTTCGAGTACCGCGTCATCCGGACTCTCCGGATAACTCCGTTCGCCGTCGCTCAAGATGGAGAGATCGTTTTCGGGGTTGCCTGCCATTTTCTTGCTCATTCTGCGAATCCGTGGTGATTCTCGAAGGCGGCATTCCACGCGTTCCGGTCAGACCTGGCCGCATCGAGAAAACCTCGCAGGCCGTCCCAGTCCTCGGTTTCAACGAATCGTCGCATGGCTGCCATCTCTTCTTCGAATGCATCCAGCGCAGCGAGAACAGCGCTGCTGTTGGCTTGGGTAACCTCCGTCCACATTGCCGTGTCGCTGGACGCGATGCGGGTCATATCTTGAAAGCCGCCGGCGCAGGCCATACTGTTGGCCTCAGTGTCGCCGCGCGACAACACCGTCCGTGCAAGGGCGCTGGCGATCAAGTGCGGTACGTGGCTGGCAAACGACACGGCGCCATCATGCCGTTCGGCGTCCAGCTCGATCGGGAGGGCACCGATTTCGCGCCAGAACTCGGTCAGCAGGTGAATGGCATCCGGCTCGTCTTCCGGAGTCGGTGTCAGAAAAACGATGACGTCTTTGTACAGGTCGGCACGGCTGTGATCGAACCCGGTCTTTTCGGATCCGGCCATCGGATGACTGCCGATGAAATAGGTCCCGTGCTGATACAGGCGATCGCGGAGCTCGCGAACGATCAGCCCCTTGACACTGCTGACATCCGTGACGATGCTGCCTGTGCGGAAATGCTGGATGTTCGTCGTGACGAATTCAACAGTGGTCGGGATCGGTAGGCAGATAAAGGCCAGGTCGACCACCGGCAGAATCTCAGCCGGGTCGGTGCTGCCGGCCTCGATGATCTCCGCCTCGATGGCGGCCCGAAGGCTTTCCTCACGGCGGGCAACGGCGTAGAGGCTGATCGGGCTCAATTCCTTGAGCCGGCGGGCGAGGGAGCCGCCGAGCTGGCCGAGGCCGACAACCGCAACCCGCGATGTATTAATTATAGATGGCATCTAATCTATGCTCTCCCCGAATTCGCAATCCGCAGTATTCAGTGTTCAGCGGAGAGTGTCCAGTTTCCAATTTTCAAGCATCCAATCCCCAATCCCCCCCGTCACTGTATCTCTGCGCGGTCCTTTGACAAGCCGCGCCCGGCGTCCGCTTTTATTGTGATGCCGTTTGACGTTGCGCCGGTGGCCTGATATATATATTCCGATCCAACACCACGTTTTTGTATACTGGCGCTGGTCTTTCGATGTTCTCCGGTATCTGAAACCTGATACCCATCACCCGGCCAGATTCCGCCATCCGGGGACCGTTTCCGGGCAAGCCTAGTGTCCCGTAACCCCACTAACTACAATACAATTCGCGGCTCCCGCGTGCGGGACGCTGGAGCACATCGCCTTCGATAACGATACTACAGCATTGGCTTACTCAGTCGAAGCACTCCAGCATCCGAAATCATCCACGAATTTATTACACCTATTTGCGATACGGGACACTAGCGACCCAGTCCTTCCCGATCACCACTGAACGCTGTTCACTCAACTCGATAGCGCGGCGTCTATTTGACAGCGAAGTCGGCTGATCACCCCAACAACCGTCATGCGGCCTAACCCGCCGATGACGCAAGCGGAGGTCTTAACCCATGACATGTGTGCTGAACCATCTCGTCATCTGTTTCGCAATCATGTTCGTCGCTCCGTATGGCGTGACGGCCGCGGTCGAGGATGCAACCGTCGGCATGCAGGAGAAGTTTTCCCATGGCGCCGCCAATACACTGACGTTTGTTGTTGAATTGCCCATGCAGTTGTACAAGGGATATGTAAACGGTGTTTCGTTTCTCGACGACATGCCGGCAGCCTCGCACACGGGCGGCCTGATCTGCGGGACGTGGCGCGGCGCCACCCATAGTGCCGGGCGCGCCTGTGTGGGCGCGTACCAACTCGCCGGTTTCTGGACTGCGAACCCATGGGACAACGACGGTATCGGTATGCATCTTGATGCTGAGTATTCGTTCGAGATGGGAGAACGTGAGCATCTGACCTGGAGTCAGACCGGCAAGGGCATGTTCAACAAGCTCAAGAGAGGACTTGGCAACACTGTTGGTTTTATTGCCGAGATACCCCGGCGCATGGAAGAGGGTAGCCAGGAAAAGCGTGCGTTCCACGGTGTCGGCAAGGGCTTCTGGTTCGGATTCAGCCGGTTGTGGAGCGGCGTGTACGAAACCGCCACCTTTCTCCTGCCCGGCGCCCTTGACACCGAAGGCGTCAGCTTCGGCGACGACAAGCCATTGGGCGACACCAACTGATCCCCATCGTTAGGGATTTACAAAAACCCGATTTTGTGAATTTCTAACCTACAGACAAAGTTCCAGATACGCCGCCACTTCCGCATCGACGCGCGAATCGTCCCATTCCACGTGCGGCGCGACCAGTTCAGCGATTTCCCGGGCCACGGCTCGCCCCTGATCGTATTCGGTATAGTAGAGCCGTGAACGCCGGCGCATGAGATCATCCAGGGTCAGGGCATGTTCGTGCAGAACATTGAAAACGAAGGCCCCCGCGAGCACCCCGATGCGGCCGTATGTCTTCATGCCGCCCGCGACGCTCTGCGCCGTTGCCAGAACGGCGTCAGCCCGAGCGCCGTATGTATAAACGACCGTCTCCGCCGACTCCATTGAGAGGCCGTACCCACTCGTTATTTCGGCGGTCCGGCCGGCCAGCACCTCTCGGTCCGCAATCCCGACGCCACCCGGCAGTGGTCGATCACGGTATTCGCGGTCAGCCGCTTTGGATGGGGTGTCTGTTGTTCTCAGACTCGGGAGTATTTGGGCAATGGCATCGTTCGCCATCGGGCGCCACGTCGTCAGTTTGCCGCCGCCAATGGCAACGACATTCGTCGCCAACTGATAGACGGCGTGTTCACGTGATACTTTTGACGCCGTTACATCATCGTCAAGGATCAGCGGCCGCAGACCGGCGTACATGGAAAAGACATCGTCGCGCCGCAGTTTCTTGTCCGGGAAAAAGTGGTTGGCCGCCCGCAGCAGATAGTCGATCGAGTCGTTATCCACAGTCGGTTCGACGGCTGGTTCGGAACAGTCGGTATCGGTGGTGCCGATCAAGGTGCCGGATTCCATCGGGATCGCATACATGAAGCGCTGATCATCGGGATGCAGAAGAACGATGGCGGTGGGAACCGAGAGCCGTGCAGAGGGAATCAGGATATGCACGCCCTGAGTCGGTCGCATACGGCGTAGCGCCTCGGCATCGAAAATCCGCGCCATCCTGTCCATCCACGGCCCGACGGCCACCGCCACGGATTGCGTTCGTATGCTGAATTCCGCCGCTGTCGACGTATCTTCGACGTCGCATATCCACAAGCCGTTCTCCTGACGGGCCGCTAGGAGCCTGACGCGATTCAGTGCTGTCGCTCCCAGTGCCTCCGCGTCGAGGATGATCTCGAGAGTCAGGCGGGCGTCATCGGTCTGCGCATCCCAGTATTGGTAGCCGCCGTCAAGGCCGGCGGTCCGGATCCCCGGGATCGATTTCTCGATCTCGGCCGCTGACAGTCGTTGGTGTGGACCGAACGATTTGAACCCGATCATCGCATGGTAGATCCAAATACCGATTGCCAGCCGAATCATGCCCGGGTAGTTGCCCTCAAACTGAGGAAAGAGGAAGGGGAGGGGACGGACCAGATGCGGCGCCGCCTTATAGACGGCCATCCGTTCGCGCACGGCTTCGCGCACGAGTCGAAAATTTCCTTGGGCCAGGTATCGCAGGCCGCCGTGCAGCAGTTTCGAGCTACGGCTGCTGGTACCCGAAGCGAAGTCGGCCTGTTCGATCAGCGCCATGCTGATATTCATCCACGCCGCCTGCCGCGCGATCCCTGCGCCCGTGATGCCGCCGCCGATCACCAGCAGGTCGAACGTCTTTTCTTGCGCGCGTGCCAGCAGTTCCCTGCGGCGTCTCACGGGCGTTGTCATAACAACCGAATATTATTTGCGCTCATCGCCAGAGCTATTGGTGCGGTCCGCGTTTATCGCGGTAGTTTTGCCGGTCGGTCATCGGGGCCAGTGTGCAGCCACGTAAGTCACGTTCCACGTGCCAATCCGTCAGCCGACGGATCACGTGATGTTCAGTGATGCCAGTTTCGGCAGTACGGGGAAACAAATCGTCCTCGTCCTTCGTTCTCGTCCTTGATTCGGGCAATATTTTGAGGACCCGCTTTCGCTCGGCTTCGGCGAGGCGCGCGAGAACCGCTCCGCTGAGGACGAGGACGATTAAGTTTTAGGAGAGTGTTCGGGATTCATATCAATTGCGATTCAACCATCCGATTCAACCCCACCGGGGTTGTGCATAATAGCCCAGGGTAAACACCCTGGGTCGGTCGGACACGGGATCGAAATCCCAAAACGCCAGTTTCCAATTTTCAGTTTTCCACCATAGGCGGGCAGGCTACTCCGCTCCAACAAGTCTCCAGCTTGGCTCGCCGTCTTGTCGCGCCATAGCTCGGAGAGCGACGGCGGAAGCCAGGCGAAGGCGGGTCTCAAGCGGCCGGCTTCTTTCTCTCAAAATCCGGACAGTTCTCCATTGGTTCGACGGTCCTTTTGTGCAACTAGCACCGCGTTGCAAACGGATGTTCTATGTAATTGACGCAGTCCTTGCAGAACTGTGTTTCTTCCCCATGCTTGATGAACTCCGACATTGGTTTTTCGGCTTCATTGGTGCCAAGGAAATCCGCGAACTGCCGGCTGACTTCACAATCGCGATGTTTGGCTGCCGCTTTGTCCGCCTCGACCACATCCATCAGTTTTTCATCGCAATGCGAGCACGCGTAGAATTTCCCGGTTTTTGTCCAGCCATCATAGACCGCCTGGACCGTTACCATTGCCTGCGCCCGGCAATGCGGGCAGGTAATCGTTTCACCATTCTTATACCTCATTGAAGGTTCTCCTTTCAGAGAAGGAAACCCGGTCGTAAATCTTGTCGTGAGCTCTTTTGATCCTCTCCAAGTCCGATCCCTTTGGTAGTTCCCCTGATCGTTGCCTCCGTCGGCCTTGTTCTCTGGTGCTGGAAATAGCCGCGAATGCCGAACGGTAGCGATACTCGTATCCCGTCTTCGTGCCCGGTCTCCGTGTGCCGATTCCTCCGCCGATTCGCGCGACGAAAACGGTGCACAACGACGCGAGACGATTGAACGTCGTGCACCGTCTTCGCGCCCCAATCTGATCGCAAGACGAAGATGGGGCAC
>CAUZRT010000167.1:0-7418 GCA_963582235.1 Lentisphaeria bacterium | reverse complement strand
GAGCGACAGTGTCGGCGATGTCCTTACCGAAGCGGTAAAGATAGAGTGACGGTCGCTTTCTGAGCGTCCAATTCGCGGAAATTTGATCGCCTATAAATCTGTTCTTACGCGATGTTTTCACAGGGGCCAAACATTTTTACCGTAGCGATCCGTCAGCCGACGGATTGCATGATCTCGACGCAAAGGCGCCCCGTGAGCTTCGCAACGGGGCAGGCGCCGACGCAGCCCGGTTAGGTTCACGCCCGAGCTTTGAATTTGCACTTACGGATTGAAATGGTCTCCGTCTTACTGAAAAAGATAATCAAGAGCTATAATTCCGGGCCGCGAGTTCTGGACGAAATCGATCTGGATGTCGCGGCCGGCGAACTGTTCTTTCTGCTCCGGACCCAGCGGCTGTGGCAAGTCGACGCTGCTGCGGCTCATTGCCGGCTTCTTCGAGCGAGTGCCGGATGCGATGGCGGAATTCAACCGGTTGCCATTTGAATACGATGAATGCCGTGACGCGCGCGACCTCATTAACACGAAAAAAGAAAAAGTGAGCGGCTTGTCCGCACTGCAGACGATCCGGGAGTGGTCGGAGTTTTTTCGCCGACAGTACAAGACAGCCGTAGAGATGGGGCGGCGATCGCAGCCGGATGAGACGTGAAACGTAATGCGTGATTCGCGTTGCGTAAAACGTCAACGCTGCCCTAAAGAAGCCTCGGATCGCCGCCACGGCTCGGTCGTCGCTCCATCAGCCGACGGACTATGCCGGACACGGGCGGCGGGCCACATTGGGCACCGCTGCGAAAACTCTGGGTATTGCCCATGCGCTGGTACCAGTATTTGGCGATCCTGTTTCTCATCGGCTATTTCGCCGTCTTTCTGCTTCTTCCTATGTACACCGTCATCGCGGAGGGGTTGCGCCTGGACTATATCGTCGAAGTGTTCCGCAACCCGGTTTACATTCAGGGGCTGATCAACTCGCTGTTCATAGCGATTTGCGTTTCGATCCTGGTGTTCATCATTGCTATTCCGCTCGCTTTTATCGCCGACCGTTATGACTTCCACGGTAAGGGCCTGATCATCGCCGTCATCTTCATTCCGCTTATCTTGCCGCCGTTTGTGGGGGCCTTTGGATTCACCCAGATTTTCGGCAAGTTTGGTGCGATCACACGGGCTGTTGTCCGCGGTCGGCGTCGTCGCGCCGGGCGGCGGGCCGGACTGGCTCGGGCACGGACGATTCGCCGCCGTCTGCCTGATCGAGGCGCTTCATCTCTATCCAATTCTTTATCTCAACACGATGACGGCATTGGCGAACGTCGATCCATCGTTGCATGAGGCGGCGGAGAATCTCGGTTGCCGAACGTTTACCCGGTTTCGCCGCATTACGCCGCCGCTCATTCGCCCCGGTGTTTTTGCAGGCGGCATCATCGTTTTCATCTGGAGTTTCACCGAGTTTGGCACGCCGCTTATGCTAGGATAATAGGGTATTACCGGGTGACGGCAGTCCAGATATTCAATGGCGTGACACAGCTCGAATCAAATCCGCTACCGTACACTCTGGTTTTCATTCTCCTGGTGATATCGGCCGGACTCTACATTGTCAGCCGCTGCCTGTTCGGCCGGGACAGTGCGACGATGACGGCGAAGGGGACCGTGACATCTCCGGTGCGCCGGAGACGGGCTGGCGCGGTTTGCTGCCGCCGGTCGTGTTTCTTGTCGTCACCTTTGTCGCGGCATTGCCGCATGCCGGCGTCATTCTTCTTTCCGTGACCCGCGACTGGTATGAAACCGTACTGCCGTCATCTTATACGGGTGTCCATTACGCTGGTGCCCTGTCACACGTGTTCGTGGTGCCGAGCATCGTCAACAGTTTGCGATACTCGTGCCTGGCCACGGTCGTCGCCGTGATTGTGGGACTGGTTGTTGCTCTCTTGGCAGTGCGCTGGAAGCCGCTTGGCTGGCAGGTCTTCGACATGCTTGCGATGCTGCCGTTGGCAGTTCCTGGTATCATAATGGCGTTCGGCTATCTGAGTATGGCGACGCGTTATGACCTGCTGCGACGCTTCCTGGACCCCCGTGGAGGACCCGACGCTGTTGCTCATAATCGCCTACGGCATGCGTCGGTTGCCCTACGTTACACGTGTGGCCGTGGCCGGCTTGCAGCAGACGCCGCGGGATTTGGAATTCGCCGCCGCGAATCTGGGAGCCGGTTCATGGGCGACGCTTCGCCGGATCGTCGTTTCGTTAATTCTGGAAAACCTCATAGCCGGTGCGCTCTTCGCCTTCAGCTTTTCCATTCTGGAAGTTTCAGACTCACTTATCCTGGCGCAGAAAATAAAGTATTTTCCGATCACGCGTGCAATTTACGAATTGGCGGCGATTCTGGGGTTGGGCCCCTACCTTCGGCGTTTGGGCAATGATTTTTCTGGGAACGACAATTCTTGTCGCGGCGCGATTGCTGGGACGAAAGATGGGTGCCTTGTTTCGATTCTAACATATTGCTGATTAGCATGAAACGTTGTATTTTACAGTTTGCCATCATTTTCGTAGCGGGCATGATCTGCGGCTGCAAAACAGTTTCGGCGTTTCTCGTCGGCGCCGAGAAGTTGGGGCAGGACCTCATAACGCTGCACACGGTCTCTGTCTACGAGTCCCCGGCGGCGCGCAGCCGAAAAGTTGAATACGCTCCCGGCAAGATCGTCTATGTCGGGAATTCCGCAATACTGTCATCGGCGAACATCACGGTGATCGAGCCGTATCCAATCGATGGCGGGATGATGGGGCTGCGATTTCAACTGGACGACCACGGGCGGTTTCTGTGGACACAGATGTCGGCGGTACATCAGGGCGACTTTTTGGCGATGCTGATCGACCATCAGTTTCGCTGTTTTGTACGGGTTGGTCGTCAATCATCGCTCGACACATTTGCGGTCGACGGACCGTTCACCAAAGAGGAGGCGGAACGCATCGAGGCGAATGCCGCACGGTTGTATAAACGACTTCATGGTTCATGACGACAATGGAAATTAGTGAAAATTATTTGTGTGAGCTCGAGGAGGCGATACTGGCCGTCGCAGATAACGACGGCAGTGCGGTGGAGAAACTTCACGCGTTGCTCAATGCCTTGGACGTATCGGAGATGCCGGCGACGGTGAAGTCGATGATCGTTGAGAATCTCGAGATGATTATCACGGATGTCGCGGCGATCGGGAATGACGCGAAACGGAGCGAGTTGGTGCTGGCCCTCGCCGATCGGGGCGTGGACAAGATGCTGATGCGTGACGCTCTGGCCACCATCTGCCGTCAGACCTTTTCCGATTATCCCGATCCGGCCGGATTGATCCGCGCCCTCTCCATTCTCGACGAAGAAACGAACGTCAAAACGGTTCGGGATCGCTGGTGTGCGTTTCAATACCTCAAGAAGGACGCCAACGTCTGGCACGGCTCGTTCGGATTCGGACGGGTCACCGAGTTTGACCCATTCAGCAACCTGATTTACATCAGTTTCGATCGGCGGCAGAACTTCGACCTGGAGCAGGCTATGACGGCGCTCGCTATCGCCCGGCCCGACTCGTTCGCCGATCTGTTATTGTCCGGGCGGAAATCGCACTTCGTGCCGACACAGACGGCGGCCGAGATCGAATGCGAGATCCTCGACTCGTTCGTCCCGGCAATGAAGGAAGCGAAGACCGCGTTTGAAACCATTCTTGTCCCGCGGTTCATGAGTAAGAAGGATTTCGATGATTGGCGCCGCGGCGATTTCGGCAGTCGGTCGGGGCAGAAAACCGAACGTACGTGGCAGGGATCACGCGGTCTCGAAGAACTGCGTGATTGTCTGCGCAGCCTCGATAAAATCAGCCCTGACGATAGCGAAGCGCAGCACTTGCAGAGGCTATTCCAGTTCGCGGCACCAAAGGCGACCTTCCGCGACGTGTTCGCCGAAACGCTGTCATTGCTTTGGGGGCTGTCCGAGCAGACGGCTTGGCTGGAAGCGATTATTCCGACCCTTGCCGACTATGCGTTGGTGTGGACGACAGAGGAAGATTTTGCTGCGATCACGCGGAAGTTACGGAACAAGACGGTCTCCGGCTGGCTGGCCGCGACCGTGGTTGCCAAGGGCGACGACTGGTTCATCAGTGCAGTTCTTGGGTTGCCGCTTCGGTTCTACGATCCGGCCGAGACAGTCCTGAAGGAATTCGGCCGCGAATTCCTCGGTCTGTTTGCATTCGCCCATGACAAAATGAAGAAGGGGCAGGTCTTCCCGGATACAGTTCTGTGGCTTTGGCGTCGCTATCGTGAAGAGACGCAGGTCACATTCGCCAACCCCAAAAACGTCTTCCGACCGCTGGCGCGGAAAGTCCACGGCGAACACACGAAGGCCCGCAAGGATCTGCTCAAACTGTTGATGGATGATCCGGACTTTCAGGCCGCGCTGATGGACGGCGGCTCCCAGGAAGGCATCGTACGGTTCGTGCAGACAATCAAGAACGAGCCGCTCATGAACAAAGGCGAGAGGCAGAGCCTTCTTGTCAAGATTGTCCGGCTCTTCCCGGACGCGCAGGACATCGTCGCCGATCGCAAACAGGAACCGACCAGCAAACCGATGGCAAAAATGAGTTCCTTCCGTAGCGTCCAGGAAAGGCAACGGGAACTCGAGGAGATTATCTCTACGAAGATTCCGGCGAACAGCCAAGCCATTGCCCACGCCCGCAGCTACGGGGATCTCCGCGAGAATTCAGAGTACAAAGCTGCAAAAGATGAGCAGCGGCTGCTGGCCGCCCGGCGTCGGGATCTCGAGCGGGATTTGAACGAAATTATGCCCTCGGACTTCTCTGACATCCAGATTCGGGATGTCGTCGTGCCCGGTTGCACCGTGGAACTGCTGGTCGAAGGCACGGACACGGAGACCTACCACATACTCGGATTGTGGGACAGCGACCCGGATCAAAAGATCCTTTCTTACGAGACGCCGCTTGGCCGGATTCTCATGACTCGGACCATTGGCGAAACTGTGACGATGCCACAGGGCCGTTCCGCCATGATCGCCGAGTTGCGTGAGTTGCCCGACGACATCAGGCAATGGGTCTGTCCGGCGGCGGAATGAGTGTCAAAGTTTAGATACCGGCATTGTGGTCGGACAGTGTCACCACGCTGGGTCCGCCACACTGCCTAGGTGATGAATCCGGCGGCGAGTTCGTTCGCCGTTCCGCCGCCACGCTCGCATTCCGGACCGCCTCAATACGAAACTACAAAGGGCGCAGCACCTCCAACATCGGATCGATTTCTCCGCATCGTCCCACACAATGGCTTCCTCATCGACACCGACTCACGCTTCCATACCGATGCAGACCGTCGGCCCCGTGAAGATTGTCGGACCGGTCGTGGATGCTGAAGTTATGGTCCCGTTGGCGACGTTCGAGAAACCGCTATGGCCTTCCGCACAACGCGGCGCCCGCGTCACCGAGCAGGCTGGCGGTATCAGTGCCGTCATCATTGATGATCGTATGACCCGATCAATCGTCGTCGAAACACACGATGCGGAGTCCGCAGCCCGGGCAATGGCGTCGATCGTGTCGCGGCGGGACGAATTGGCGGCGGTCACGAAAACAACGAGCCGCTTCGCCCGTCTGCTCGATGTCCATACACAATGTGTTGCCAATCTCATTTATCTACGGCTGGAATTCAGCACGGGTGACGCGGCCGGACACAACATGGTCACCCTCGCAGCGGACCGGATCATGTCGTGGTTGCTCACCAAGTATACCGAGCTGCGATACGTGTCGATCTCCGGAAATTTCTGTACGGACAAGAAGATCTCAGCGGTCAACGGTATTCTGGGACGGGGAAAGAACGTGGTCTGCGATATCACCATCCCGCACGCGCTTTGCAGGCGATACCTGAAGACGGAGCCGCAGCGCATCGTCGACCTGAACATCAAGAAAAATTTTGTCGGGACAATGATTGCCGGCGGCGTGCGCACGGCCAATGCCCATTTTGCCAATATCCTGTTGGCCTTCTATCTGGCCACCGGTCAGGACGCGGCGAACATCATCGAGGGATCCCAGGGAATTACGTATGCGAGCGTCGAGGACAGCGATCTGTATTTTTCGGCGACGCTCCCAAATATCATTGTCGGTAGCGTCGGCAGCGGCAAGGACCTTGCATTCGTCGAGGCGAATCTCGAGATGCTTGGCTGTCGTGAGAAGGGTCTGCCCGGGGAGAATGCCCGCCGTCTCGCGGCCATTGCCGCAGCGGCCGTTCTTTGCGGCGAGTTGTCGCTATTAGCAGCGCAGACGAATCCCGGCGAGTTGATGGCAGCGCATACGCGGTTGGAGCGTGAATCGCGGAAATAGGGACACGATTTGACGAATCAGGCATCCTCGGTATTCCTGGAATGGAATTCTGAGAATTTGGAGTTTGATTCTGTCACTGATCGACAACAATCAAACGGAATGTAGCATTGAACGAATGTTAGTGCCAATTGCCCAATGCGGCTCCAGCAAAGATGCTTGCAGGAGACGTAACTGGTGGCGGATGAAAATGCGTCCTTCGTACTTCGCATTCGGACAACGATCAACTTTGCAGAGGTCGCGTCACACGGTGCGAACTCAGGCGCCACCTTCCACCTTTCAGCTCTGAGTAGTCACCAAGAGACTTTGTCACTGCGGTCCTGGGAAGGTGTGTGCCGGACCAGCCTATGCAGATGGTCAAAGGTCAGCGGCTGGTCGGCGGCGGCCATCTAATCCTCAGCCGGGCGCGGCGGGTTGCCCCAATGGCCGTTCGGGTCGCGGCCGCACACAACGACGCCGCATTTGTCCCAGTCGAGGAGGTTTTGCACCGCGGCGTCGACATAACGGAACGTCAGCCCGCAGCGCCGGCGGTCGGAGGTGTTGGGGCCCGAACCGTGCAGGAGAAGATCGGAGTGCAGCGACATCTCGCCGGCTTTGAGTTCGTTGTCCACGATGCGGCCGTATGACTCAACACCGTCGACCGTAAACCGCAACACGTTTCTCTCTTCGGTGGTCGTCGGTCGATGGCTGATCCCGCCGTGTACATGCGAGCCGGCGACGAACTGCATGCATGCATTCTCGCGGTCGACGTCATCGACAGCCAGCCAAACGGACACTGTTTTTGACTCCGCCATCGGCCAGTAGTATGCATCCTGGTGCCATGAAACCTGTTTCTCTTCGTGCGCAAATTTGCAGAAACAGTGCGTGCTCCAACAGACGATGTTGTCGCCCAAAAGATCCTTTATCCGATCGACCATTCGCGGCTCGAACATCATGTCGTACACCCTGCTGTGGCCCATGTGCGGGTCGATAACGGAATAGCTGTCGGATCCGGATTCGAGGGTCTGTTCCAGAAGTTTGTCAAAGTAACGGCGATATTTGGCGATCGCGTCGTCTTCGAAGACACGCAACGGCATGAGACAG
>CAUZRT010000166.1:0-7471 GCA_963582235.1 Lentisphaeria bacterium | reverse complement strand
CAGAAGCCGCGTATCGCACCGCCCTTGACGGCGGCTCACCGCACTACGCCGGCATCCTCTATAATCTCGGACTCGTCTACCGCCATTGGCAACGTTGGGAACCCGCCCTCGAGACGCTGCACCAGGCACTGGCAAGTGATCCGTTACTTGTCCACATCCACAACGATCTCGCCCGCTGCTACTACGAACTTGGGAACCTGGAAAACGCCATCCGCCACTGTGATCGCGCCCTCGCCGGGGGCGTCGATGTCGACGCGGACCTGCTGGAGGAGCTTGCCCGCCACCGAACGAACGGCTCCGAGTGAGTGGACTCGGTGGTCGCCCCATTCCTAGGATCGGCGATGGGCGACGTCTCCATTATACCGTTCTCGTCCTCGTCCTCGAAACCGCCTGGGAATCAAGGACGAGGAAGAAGGACGAGGAAGAATAGGTTACAGGCGAGGATATTTCCAGCCCCACGGTGGCGGAGCTGGTCCGCCGGTGACGGAAAATTTCGATACTGTTAAGAGACACGACACTAGCCCTTCGAAATTCCTTTGTCGCGTTGCAATCTTTCGGTCTGTGCCTTAGAGTTGAATCGACACCTGATCCCCGGGTTGTCAAGTTAGCCGGCTTCGCCGGGGCTCTGACGCAAAGACGCAAAGACGCAAAGACGCAAAGGAACGCAAAGAGACGAATTATTGACTGACCCGGACCTCGGTCCCAAGGAGAAGAATTTATTCTCAGGCGAAAGCGATCCGGACCAGTCAATAATTCGTCTCTTTGCGTTCCTTTGCGTCTTTGCGTCAAAGTCATGCGATCCGTCGGCTGACGGATCACTATGATCAACATATTTGGCCCTGTTGAAAATATGCCGTAAATAGAAATTCCTATTCGATTAAGATAATCGCCGCACCATACGCTCCGGGTTTTTTCTGTCCAATTTACCCGGTTGCGTGGTGGTTGTCGTATGCGGAACTGCGAGGTTGTAATGGGCGGAAAGCAGGTCGGACAACGCCGGACGGCACAGCGCGAGGCCATCATGAATGTGATTAATGCCACGGATGGCCCGCTGACCGTTGAACAGATCCGCGATCGGGCAAGCAAGAAAAGTCCAAATCTGGGCATTGCAACAGTCTACCGAACGGTCAAGCTGCTTCTTGATGGGGAACAGATTCACGCGGTCATTCTGCCGGACGGCGAGACACGTTACGAGGCCGCCGACCTCGATCATCATCATCACTTCCGCTGCCGCGGCTGCAATGTGGTCTTTGATCTCCCGGGATGCATGATGCCGATTCCCGAAGGCACCGCGCTCCCCGGCGGCTTCTGCGTCGAGGATCATGAGATTACGTTGTTCGGCACCTGCCCGGAATGCACGGCATCGAACAGCCCCGCGTGACAGTTTGCCGAAAGGCGAACGGCTTCCCATAAACTTCGTTTTCTCAAGCCACGTATAACGAATTCGGGCGCTGAGTGACGACTTTAGTCCGCCGGCTGGCGAATCCTCGTCCTCAGTCCAGATCTTACAAGGAATCGGGACGATCCTCGTCGTCGGAACGCGTCAGCGCGATCTTCGGACGTAACAGGAAGCAATAGGAATCGAGAACGACGTGAGTCGCGCCACGTGAGTCACGTGATCGCGATCCGCCAGCCGGCGGACTCACGCGATACAGAACGACCGTGCTCGGAAACACGGACAGGAAAGTTCAAATCACTCCAGAGAACCGCGCGTATGCGGTCGCTGGGTTAAGACGGTGGCCGCACGACAAAGTAGCGCCCAACGTCCAGCGGGCATTCACGTTGCAGCCGGACGCCCGCCGGGACGTCGGGCGCTGCTTCGGGCCAATCCGGCTGCAAAGCTGCAATCAGTGGTGACCGATCCTTGGAACTGACGCTGCCGCCAATCGGACATAATGCAGTTGACTTTTCGCAAACTAATGATATTAGTTTATTATTATCGTTTGTAATCCATGGGTAACGGAAATACAGCATGCGAATCGCTGGGAATTTAATAAAACCCTGGTCGCAATTAACCGGGATCGCCGGGCTTCTCCTCGGCAGCGTGGCGCTATCCCTCGGCTCCGCCCGCGAGCGACCCGCTGCCGGCACCGGGCGCCAACTCGCTCTGACTGCTTTTGTCAGCATCCTGCCCCAGGCATATGTCGTTGAACGTATCGGCGGCAATCGCGTTGCTGTGAAGGTTCTTTTGCCCCCGGGCCAGAGACCGGAAACTTACGCGCCAACGGCGAAACGGATGGCCGAACTGGCGCGGACCGACGTTTACCTGCGCATTGGCGTTCCGTTTGAGAATGTGCTGCTGCCGAAAATAGCAAATACGATGAAGAATCTGCGTGTCGTCGATACCCGACGCGGCATCCAGCTGCGCCGCATGGAAGAAACTGGTGGGCACGCTCCGTGCGATGGGCATCATGACGACGACGATCAGAACGGCCACACGATTGCGGACGCAGACCACCATCATCACCATCATGCCGACGGCGACGATCCGCATGTCTGGCTCGATCCGGCGCTCGTCATCAGGCAGGCGCAAACCGTTCATGACGTCCTGGCCCAGCTGGATCCCGCCGGTGCGGCGGCATACGCAGTAAATTTCAGGGCCCTGAAAACTGACCTCGAAGCCGTGTACTCCCGATTGAAAGCGGCGCTGTCGCCACTGCGCGGTCGCGAGATATTCGTCTATCATCCGGCGTACGGCTACTTCGCCGATGCTTTCGGCCTGAGGCAGATTGCCGTCGAAACGGGGGGCAAAAAACCGAGCGCCCGGCAAATTGCCAGGCTGATCCGCATGGCCAGGGACCGCAACGTTCGTGTCATCTTCGTTCAGCCACAGTTTTCGCACAAGAGTGCCGAGGTGATCGCTAAATCCATTGGCGGCGCTGTAATCGCTCTCGATCCGCTGGCGCCTGACTATATCCGCAACTTGGAACACATGGCGGAACAGATCAATCAGGCGTTGCGGTGACCGGATCGGGAGTTACGAAACTGATCAGAGTCCATGCTGCAATCGCCTGAAAACTTGACCCAGGTCGGCGAGCGAATCGCCAGGGTGGCGGTTATCTCACACGCCGCACAACGCAGACCGGTTCACTGAGTATTTACACTCCGGAACACGGATTATGGAACACCCGATCCCACCCCGACAAATGACAACTTCAGCGGTCATTTCATTCACGAATGTCACCTTCGCGTACAACGGGGAACCGGTGATCATCGACGCCGACCTCACGGTAGAAACGAATGATATGGTCGCCTTGGTGGGGCCTAACGGCGGCGGCAAGACAACGATTCTTCGCCTCGTACTCGGGCTGCTTCGTCCGCAACGCGGCGACGTGCGGGTCCTTGGCACCACACCGCGCCGTGCACGCCGGTACGTGGGCTACGTACCACAGCATGCCCGCCATGATCCGCAGTTTCCCGTCAACGTCATGGATGTGGTATTGATGGGCAGGGCCGGTAATCGCTGGGGCGGACGTTACTCGATGGCGGACCGGCGGACCGTATTCGAAGCTCTGGGCGACGTCGATATGGAGGGCCGCGCGTCGCGCTCCTTTGCCAATTTGTCCGGCGGCGAGCGCCAGCGCGTACTGATCGCGAGGGCCCTTGCATCGAGCCCGACCGTGTTGCTCCTCGACGAGCCCACGTCCCATGTGGATACAGCGGCAGAGCAAAAACTTTACGCCTTGCTCGAGAATCTCAACGAACGACTGACGATCGTGCTGGTCTCTCATGACATTGGTGTTGTTTCGAAGCTGGTGAGAAAAGTTGTATGTGTGAACCACCACGTAATGACCCACAGTACTGGTGAACTGACGGGCGAAGTCATCCAGGAGCTGTACGATACTGACGTCGCCATGGTCGTGCATGATCACCACAACCAAGGCGAATCTGACATTCGGATTGTCCAATGAGTGCGTTCTGGCAGGATGTTCAAATCTTTCCGTTTCTTCAATACGCCCTGGTCACCGGCGTGCTCACCGCTATTGCCTGCGGCATTATCGGTACGTATGTCGCCGTTCGGCGCATCACTTACATTGCCGGCGCCATTGCACACTGTACGCTCGGCGGCATGGGCGTCGCCCGCTATTGTCAGAAGGTCTTGGGACTGGACTTCCTGTCACCGCTCCTCGGCGCCATGATTGCCGCGCTGCTGGCGGCCGTGATCATCGGCTTGGTGACCCTCTACGGCAAAGAACGCGAGGACACCGTCCTTAGCGCCGTGTGGTCACTGGGCATGGCCATTGGTATCTTTTTTATTAGTCGGACACCGGGATACAACGAAGACCTGATGAGTTACCTGTTCGGCAACATCCTGATAGTGGGAAAGAACGACCTTTACCTGGTTGCCGGTCTTGATGCGGTCATTGTCGTGGTGAGCATGGTGTTCTACAACAAACTACTTGTCGTCTGTTTCGACGAGGAGTTTGCCTGGCTCCGAGGTCTGCACGTGCAGTTCTATTATTTGCTTCTCCTGTGCCTGACCGCGGTAACCGTTGTCCTGCTGACACAGGTCGTGGGGATCGTCATGGTCATCGCTATGCTGACCTTGCCCGCCGCCGCCGCGGCGCGGTTTGTGGGTCGCCTCTGGCAGATGATCGTGCTCGCCATTCTGCTGAGTATGCTGTGCAACGTCGGTGGCCTGGCGCTCAGTTATGCACCGGATTTACCCACCGGTGCGACGATCATTCTGCTGGCCGGTTTCGTCTATGTGATCTCTCTGTTTGTCGGCGGTCCATCGAAGCGGTTGTTCACGCAGGCTATGGGTCACGAACTTGGGCGCTGAATGCCTGACCGTCGTCCTCGTCCTCAGTGCCGGACCCGAAGAAGAGCGGCACGGTCCTCGTCCTCGGAGCGCGTCAGCGCGATCTTCGGACGTAATAGCAAGCAATAGGAATCGAGGACGAGGACGAACTATGGCGGGTTAAATAAGCAGAAAGTATGGAATTTAAAGTTGCCAGAAATCCGGACAAAACTTTTGAGACAGGACGCTCGCGCCATCCCCCATCCCCCAACCAATCACCCAGTGTGACGTTCCAAAAGTATTTGACGGATAATCGGCAATAATTAATTTCGAATCGATGGCTTGGATTAAGTCCACTGTGCATGAATCTATGTCGCCACCTAAAGACCAACATAGTCGAAATCGATTACGAATGGATCGATTCTCCGAGTGAGTCACGTTCCGTGTTGTCGCGAGACAATCCGTCAGCTGACGGATCACGGGATAATCTGTCTGTATTCCGAGAAAGTCAGACCCAATCTGGCAATTGCCAATTTATCGGAAGGAACTTCCGGGACACGACACTAGCCGCCCGATATCGAAGTGATCAGATCTCGGACGAGCTGGAGAATGTGGTCGATGCACGCTTCGGTACTGGCGGATTCCGGCGTGCCTTCGTCAATGAGGTCGACACGACCCAGGACTGTCGGCGCCAGGGCGGCGGCCAACGCCGACAGGCCGCTCAGGCTTGACAGCCCGGCACCGGACGTGTCCTGGCATAACTGGTCAAACACGCGATCGGCCGCTTGTGCGCAAGTGAGCGCCTCGTCATCGGGGAAGGCGGCGAAAAGAAGGTCGAAAACGATCGTCCCTTCCACCGAGGGGGTGCCGGCGGTAAATCCGTCAAAATAGGCGCTGATGGCGATCGTATCGACGGTGAAACCGCCTTCGATCGGGACGGCAAAGCCGCCCGGTGGCGCGAAGATGTCCAGCGGTTTGACGCCAGTTGCCAACGGCGTCAGTGAGCCATTCACCGCGATCTGATCGACCATCAGCGTCAGGACGGATGTCATGCCGTCATAATGGAGCTCGATCCGGAGTGGTGTATCGAGGGGCAACGCGAACTCACCGGAACTGAAGGCCACATTGTTGAACGCATCGCCGCCAACCGCCTCACCTAAGACCAACTGTGAAACGAACGGGCCGCCGAACAACGCTGACGCATTGGGAAAGTAATCAAATTCGACCATGTCGAATGTGTCGGCGGCAAAGTCGCTGAAATCCCCGGTGCGGTCGAGACCGGTGGTCGACGAGTTGATCAGCCCGAAGGCGATTTGCATGAAACCGTTGGGATCGGCATTAAAGCCGCTTCCCTGGATTGTCATGATGCCACCCAGACTGAAGCTGTCCGTTTCGGTCACGGCGACGCCGACCGGTGCGCGAAATCGAGTCGACTGCCGCAGCGAGTCGAAATGCACGGCCAGAGCGCCCACCGGGTCGCCGCTGAATGCCACGGGTGCGGCGGGAAGAAATTCGAACTGGTCGGTCCCCGGGCCTTCGATCATAAAGTCCCCGCCATCTCCGGTGAACGGCGAGTCACCGAAGTCCTCCGTGAACGTTCCCGCGAAGGCGCTGCACGCACACAACCACACTAGCGCTGACACCAAAGTTTGAAGATTCTGTTTCGAGAATTTCATGGTATACCTCCTTTGTGACTTTTAGGGTATAGGAATTTTCCGCCACCGGCGGACCAGCCCCGCCACCGCGGAGCTGGTAATATCCTCGCCTGTAACCGATTCGCCCTCGTCCTCGATTCCCAAGCGGTTTCGAGAACGAGGACAACGGACGAGGACGAGGACGAGAACGATCTGTTTTGAGACCCGCAACCTCGAACTTTTACGGCCGAGGGCCATCGGCGCGGCCTTCCCGCCTCAGGCGGGAAGCGCCTATATCCAAAAAAGCCCGCGTTTCCATGATCGCCCCTGCCGCCCAAGGCATCTAGGGATCCGGCTCCGATTGCCTCGGGTTCGCTGCGAATCTACCTGCCATCGATGCTCGCGACCGTGCCGTCGCTGGCGAACAGATTACCGGCCGGCCACGAGCAGCCGTAACTCTCCGGCGTGTTGTCGAACGGTTGCCCCAGCATCCGCTGCGCGGCAATGTGCCCGTCCTGATACATAACGATGGCCGCCCGGTCATGACGAAAATGTGCGTATCCGGTCCTGTAAGCTCCGGGCGGTTCCTCCCAGGCTGGAAACATGATGTAATGCCCCTCGTTGAATGAACCGACGAAGTCGAAGTGAATGCCGTCGGCGAACATAAAGACCTCGCTCGCGCGGTTGATATATCTGCTGCCCCGCTGGTTGAGGAGGCGGATATTGTAGCCATAGGTAGCGCTGTGGACGGCGAATTTTCGGTAAAAGGTCGGGGAATCGTAGGGGAAACTCGGGCACTCCAGGCGGGCGTCGATGCTGTTGACGAACGGCGCCAGCACACCGCGACTCTTGTCAAGCGGGCGATTCTCTCCGGTGCCGGGTCCGCCCGCCTCGAAGCCAAACCACCATTGGCGGCCGGCGTCGTCGTCGGTGTAGTACGGAAAGAAAAAGCCGTCGTAAGTGGACAAATAGAGGCTGGTGGCGACCGCCAATTGACGCTGATTCGAAATACAGAGGCCCTCGTAGGCCTGGCGGCGCGCCGTCGACAGGGCCGGTAGCAGCATGGCGGCGAGGATGGCGATGATGGAGGTCACCA
>CAUZRT010000165.1:0-7544 GCA_963582235.1 Lentisphaeria bacterium | reverse complement strand
GTGCGGGTTCAATACAATGCTCGGCAAGCGGCGTCACCTCGGCGCCGGGTGGACTCAGCGACCGGCGACTTTCAGGATCACATCGAAATGCCGATCACACTGCTCCAATTCGACATCATCAATCCGTTTCGCGTATTTTCCGAAGATCGTCCGCGGTCATAAAATCTTTGGAGGTACCGAGAATTTTCGCGTATTCAGCCTTTCTGTGGCGCTTGTTGTAATAGCGGACCGCCGTCAACACCCGCATCCTTCTTGCTCTTACTCCGGCTGAACCCCATCAGTGTCCGCAAGTCGTTGTTCGGAATATCAATTGTCGTCTTCATTATTTCGTTTTAAGATTCGTTCACTGCCTTTTCCGTGTCAATTCGCGTGATCCGCGGGTCCACTCTTCCATTCAATTCGCACCCGCTGGCGACCGGTCGCCAGCCGTCGGTTGACGGATGCCTCCCACATTGGGCGTGAAATCGCACTTATGACGCTACACAAATACCGGCCGGTCACCAAAACAATTACAAATCGGCCGACTCTCAGTCCCACTCGACCCGAAAGATGGCCCGCTCGAATATCCCGCCGTCCCCTTGCGTGAGTCCCCGCTTCGAAAAACTCAGGCCGTGATCAGTTGTCAGGATCAATCGCCGATACGCCTTTTCCCGCAGTAGTACCCGAAATTTATCAAATTCCTTCGATGCCATAATCCGTGAGCGATTGACTGAACAGCGTTACCTACTTATAATAGGAGGTTGGTTCGGGAGATCAACAGCAGTTGCTATCGGAGACGCCGTGGAATACTGGAATGGCCCGTACCGATCAAAACATCAACCATCTCCTTCAAGCGTGAACGTTCTCTTTGTCTGCACCGGCAACACCTGCCGCAGCCCGATTGCGGAAGCCGTTTTTCGGGATCTGTGCCAAAAGGCAGGTGTTGACGGGATCACAATCCGGTCGGCCGGACTGGCCGCCATGAACAGCATGCCGGCCAGCGGCCCGGCAATCGCCGTTCTCGAGGCCGAGGGTATCGCCTTGCCGACGACGGGGAGCACGGTGTTGACGCCGCAATTGATGGACGAGGCCGATCTCATTGTCACCATGACCGCGTCGCATCTGGCGGCCGTGAAAGCAGCGTCGGCCGCGGCGGCTGACAAGGTCTTCACGCTGCTGAGCTTTGTGGATACGGATGATGACATTGCCGATCCCGCGGGCGGCGATCCGGCAGAGTACCGGCATTGCCTGGAGTCCATGCGACCCGCGCTCGATGCCCTGCGCGAGCACGTCCGGACGACGCCCGCAAATAAATAAGTGATCGATTACGAATGGGTCGATTACGAATAACGGATCAAAAGCCTCGGCAAAGCCGGCTAACTGGTATTCTTGCGATATTTCCGATTACCGCGACGGAGTCACGGGCCACTTTTGACTGCCGAACCAGAGCAAAGTACCACATCGAGATGCTTAAGCTAACACACACATGCGCGGTGGCGGGACCGTCGGCACTACCTGCCCGCCTTAGGCGGGAAGTGTCGACATCCGGTTTACGACAGTTCAAGGCGTTAGTTTTTGCGGTATCCCGATTCACACAACAGACTCTGACTATCCCCCCAGCCTTTCAACATTCTGAGGATTCAGTGCATGGTCCCTATTGAGGATTTCGTGAATAAGCCGTTCAAGGTCCTGATCGGTACGGACCACGGCGGCTTTGAGATCAAGAAGAATCTCGTCAGCCACCTGCAGAGAAAAGGCGTGGATGTGGAGGACCTCGGGCCGTATGCCCATGATCCGGCAGATGATTACCCGGATTTCGCCAATGCCGTTGCCGGCCGCATCGCCCGCGGTGAAGGCGACTGCGGCGTTCTCATCTGTCGCACGGGGATCGGCATGTGCATCAACGCGAACCGCTACCATAATGTCCGCGCGGCGCTTGCGGATTCGCCGTCAAAGGCAGCAATGAGCCGCAATCACAACTGCTCGAACGTTCTGGTCACGGGCGGCGACGACATGACCGCGGAAGACATCGTCGAGATAGTCGAAGCGTGGCTGAAGACTCCGTTTTCGTTCGATGATCGGCACATCCGGCGCCTGGCGAAAGTGGAACAGGATTCGTACGACCCGATCACGGCGCTGCGCAATGTGGATCCGGAGATCGCCGGTTGGATCGATGCTGAAAGGCGGCGCCAGGACGACGTGCTCGAGCTGATCGCCTCGGAGAACGTTGTCTCACCCGCGATCCGCGCGGCCCAGGCCTCGTGCCTGACCAACAAGTACGCCGAGGGCTATCCGAAGAAGCGATGGTACAATGGCTGTGAGTACGTGGACGAAGCCGAGCGCCTGGCCATTGAGCGGGCGCTCGAGCTTTTTGGTGCGGAGTCCGCAAACGTGCAGCCCCATTCGGGCAGCCAGGCGAACATGGCCACGTACTTCGCACTGCTCGATGCCGGCGACACGGTGCTGGCCATGGACCTGGCGCACGGCGGTCATTTGACCCACGGAATGAAACTCAATTTCAGCGGCCGTTTCTTCGACTTTATTCACTACGGCGTTGATGAAGAAACGGAGAGGCTCGATTACGACAACATCCTGGCCCTGGCGAAAGAACACAAACCGCGCATGATCCTGATCGGCGCCAGTGCTTATCCGCGGCAGTTTGATTTTCCGCGGCTGCGCGAGATTGCGGACGCCGCAAACGCGTACCTGGTCGTCGACATGGCGCATTTCGCGGGTCTGGTGGCGGCCGGTGTTCACCCCAGTCCGGTGCCTTACGCCGACGTCGTCACAACGACGACACACAAAACGCTGCGCGGTCCGAGGGCCGGGCTGATTCTGTGCAGGGAAAAGTACATTCGCAAGATCAACGTCAACATTTTCCCGGGCATTCAGGGCGGACCGCTGATGCACACGATTGCCGCCAAGGCGGTTTGCTTCAAGGAAGCCATGAGCGATGATTTCAAGGCGTACCAGAGCCAGGTAGTGCGGAACGCACAGGCCCTGGCGGCAGGGCTCGCGGCCCGCGGCTTTCGTATCTGTTCGGGGGGCACGGACAACCATCTCATGCTGGTCGACCTGCGGCCCATGAAGAGAACGGGGAATGTCGCCGCCGACACGCTCGACGCTGCCGGCATCACGGTCAACAAGAACCTGATCCCGTTCGATCCGGAGAAGCCGATTGTGACCAGCGGCCTGCGCATCGGCACCCCGGTTGTAACGACCCGCGGCATGAAGGAAGGCGAGATGGAAACGATCGCGGCATTGATCCATCGTGTTATCGACAATATCGGCGACAGTTCCGTACACGAGCAGGTGTTGAACGAGGTAAAGGAATTGACGAGACAATTCCCGGTACCGGGAATTGTCTGATACAATTTTTCCGGAGGAAAATTTTAAATGTACGAAAAGACACTCATTATCATCAAGCCGGATGGTGTACAGCGGCGGCTCTGCGGGACGATTCTCCAGCGTTTCGAGTCGGCTGGGCTGAAGATTCATGCCACGCGCTTCGAATGGACGAACGCCGAAAAGTCGCGCGCCCATTATGCCGAGCATGTCGACAAGGCGTTCTACCCGTCGCTGGAAAAATACATCACGCTCGGACCGATGCTGGTGATGGTTCTTGGCGGTGTGGGTGCGATCGCCAAAGTCCGGCAGATGGTGGGCAAGACGGAGCCGGCGCAGGCCGCGCCGGGGACGATCCGCGGGGATCTGGCTCACCAGACCATGGATCGCAATGATCCGGCCGGCAGTTTTCTCGCCAACCTGGTGCATGCATCGGCCAACGCCGCGGAGGCGGAGACGGAGATCAGTATTTGGTTCAGCCCGGCCGAGGTCATCGATTATGAAATGATCGACGACACCTTCAACGGGATATGAATCTACGTGATCTCGAAGAACGGGCGGAGACGTATATAACCGATCTGATTCGGGGCCGTCGCCATTCAAAATTGGACCTGGCGGCGCGGTCGTTTCTGTTCGTTCTGTCGCGTATCTACCTGTTTTTCGTGCAGTGGCGAATCACGCTGTATCAGCAGCGGATTTTCCGGCATCGGACGCTGGGCTGTCTGGTTGTCAGCGTCGGCAATATCACCGTCGGCGGCACGGGGAAGACGCCGGTAGTCGAGGTGTTCTCCCGCAGCCTTGCCCGTCAGGGACGGCGGGTGGCTATTCTCAGTCGCGGTTACCGTAGCAAGAGAAAACCGTTGCCGCAGGCCGTTGCCGATCTGTTCCTCAAGCGCAGCCGACAGAGCCCGCCGCGGGTCGTCTCGGACGGCCAACGGCTGCTGCTGGATTCGGAGATGGCCGGTGACGAGCCTTATATGCTGGCCAGCAATCTTACGGATGTCGTCGTGCTGGTAGATAAAGACCGGGTGAAGAGCGGACGCTATGCGATCCGGGAGTTTGGCGCCGATACGTTGATTCTCGATGACGGCTTCCAGTACCTGTTCCTGAAGCCGCGCATGAACATCCTGCTGATTGATTCCACGGCGCCTTTTGACAATCATCATCCGTTGCCGCGCGGGTTCCTGCGCGAACCCATCGAAAACCTCAGGCGGGCCGATTTCATTTTCCTTACCAAATCTTCCGGCGGCGAACACCTGCGGCATTTGAAGCGCTTCATAAAGCGGCACAATCATCGGGCTGAGATTATCGAATGCACGCATCGCCCGCTCTATCTCGAGGATGTGTACTCAAAGGAGAAGTCGGAGTTGAGTCTGCTGAAAGGTAAGAAGCTGGCCTCGATCTGCGGGATTGCGGCGCCGGAGAGTTTCGAAAAGTTCCTGCGGACGTTTGGGGGCGATATCGTATATCAGCAGCGCTTCGCCGACCATCATCGCTATTCGCAGCAGGAGTTGATCGACTTCATCAATGCAGCTGTCGAACACGACGCGGAGCTGATCATCACAACCGAGAAGGATGCGGTGCGCATGCCCATGCTCGAGCGCCGCGATCTCTCCATTCTTCTGATGCGTGTGGAGATCGACATCCTCAGCGGCCATGAAAACTTCAATCAGTGCATTTCGCGTATCTGCCTGAAGACGATGGGAGGGTAGGGGATTGGGAATCTGGGATTTCGGATTTGGGATCGTAAACGACAAATAAGGAGGATCAGATGGATCGGGAAGAACTGAAAACGCGCACAAAGAAATTCGCACTTCGGATTGTGAGGCTGATAGCTGCGCTGCCGGACGGCACAGTCGGTTGAGCGATCGGTAAGCAGCTTATCCGCTGTGGAACTTCAGTCGGCGCTAACCACCGCGCAGCCTGTCGAGCCCGGTCACCGGCGGATTTAATTTTCGTCCGCCCGATCCGCGGGCCCACATCCTTTTTCAATCCGTGGTCGTCTTGAATTTCCGTGGCAAGCCATTTCCTCATTCGTAACTCCCGAGAAACCTGGACTGTCCGGCTACCAACGAAAGTTTTCCGCTTCGGCGAACGTGAGTCCTACTGGGACGGGACAACATCCTCCACGGGATCAGCCCCGCCACCGCGGGACTGACAATGCGCAATAATCCGTCATCCGTTGGTTGACGGAGACGGGTCTACACTGCGAGGCATCGGACGCTCTTGTGTCCTCCGCGGGGCCCCAAAATCGCCAGCTGATTCACGGCGAGACTTCGACTTCGCCGCCGAGCTTGGTCGGTTTCGGTACGAGCAGCAGGCCGGTTTTCTGATCCCAATCCCGTTCCCAAGTGCGAAAAAGCAGGGGGTCGGTTGGCTCGCCCCAGGGGTTCATGTCAATAATCATGTAAGCACCGGCCGAGGTGAGATAGATATCGACGGCGATGTCGTCGCGCGGCAGGTAGTCGGCGATGTCGTCGATCAGCGTCTTCGCCTTGCGCCAGATGTGTCCCTTACGGCCTTCGAGTTTTGGCTGGTGCCGGTCGAGCCGCAACTGTGACATGGCGGCGATCTCGCGCCCCTTGACAAAGACACGAAATTCACGGACCGGGTCCATGCGCCGGTACGGATGGAGACAGATTCGCTGCGTCCGGCCGTCGGCAAATGCCTGGCGGACCTTGTCGCTTTCGCAGAGGATCTCCCAACCTTTGCGTCCGGAGCCGATGGCGCCCTTAGCTCTCTGGAAAACCGGCGAATCCGTCGGCGCGCAGTAATCGGCGTGCAGGAAGCTGCTGCCGGGAATGACCTTGATGGCCCGTTGCATTCGCTTGATCACAGATTTGGCCGTATCGCCGTTCCGTTCGCCGGTTACCAGCGCCTCGATTTCCGCTGTGCGGAGTCGGATGAAGATGGTCGGGAACGTGTATTCGGCCAGCGAGGTGTACCAGTCACTGACAAGACACATGGGGAATGGTAAATCGGGAACGCGAAGTCGCGTGTCCCGATTCTCTTGAGAGTTCGGGACTTTACGCGGGTGGATGTTGCAGCTTAACGGAGATCGGTCTTATCCGGGTCTCAATGGAGATCGGTCGAAAACCAGAAATATAACCCTGCTCCATTTAAATGCCACTGTTTTCCTCTATATTCGGTGCGGCCGATTTCGCACGATTTACGAATCATCGGCGGAGGTGTTTAGCGTCGGATTGGACTGGCTGCCATCGCGTCGCTGAATTAGGTTTATGATCTCTTCTTCAGGCAGCTTGCTTGCGAAGGACGTCCCACGGGTCGTGAAGATCGAGGGTACTATTCAGACCTCCTGAGAAACTTGTCCGTACTGTCCGTCGAAATGATGATTGCAATCGGACGTATCAGTCGTAATCGATACTTAGCTCGCCTTCGATTACGAATCGACCGATTACGAGTACTGTTTCTTCCTCCCAAAACCGGTAGCGACGAAACGTCGCTGAATAGTTGCCATCATCCATAAACCATTGAACATCCTGATCACAGGCACAACCGGGCTGATCGGTTCAGCGCTTGTCCGGTCGCTCACGGACGCGGGGCATGACGTCGCGCGCCTTGTGCGGACGTCGCCGTCGGCTGAGGCGAATGCGATTGCGTGGAATCCGGCGGCAGGCGAATTGGACCGGAAGGCGCTCGAGGGACGGGATGCAGTCATCCATCTCTCCGGGGAGAACATTATGGGAGGGCGCTGGAGTCGTGACAAGAAGGTCCGCATGCGTTCGAGCCGGATTGACACGACGCAACTGCTGGCGACGGCCATGGCGGCCATGGAGCAGCCGCCATCGGTGTGGCTGTGTGCCTCAGCAATCGGATACTACGGCGATTGCGGCGATACGGTCATGTGCGAAGACGACGCACCCGGCGCCGGTTTTCTGGCGGACATGTGCCGGGATTGGGAAGCGGCGGTGGGGCCGGCGGTCGAGAAGGGGATCCGGGTTGTCAATATTCGGATCGGCGTCGTTCTGAGTCGCGGGGGCGGCGCCCTGGCAGAGATGCTGACGCCGTTTCGCATGGGCGTCGGCGGGCCGGCAGGAACGGGCCGGCAGTTCATCAGCTGGATTCACATGGACGACGTTGCCGGAGCTATTTCACACCTGCTTGCCGACACCTCGGCGGCCAGGCCGGTGAACATCGTTGGCCCGAATCCGGTGACCAACGCTGAATTCGCACGCGCACTGGCGGCGGTTCTGTCGCGA
>CAUZRT010000164.1:0-7667 GCA_963582235.1 Lentisphaeria bacterium | reverse complement strand
ATGAGTTCGCGGAAGGCGTCGGAAGCACGGTCCCAGTCCTTGATCTCGCAATAGGCGCGGCCGACGGTGAAACGTGCGTCCTTGGCCGACGATGACGCCGGATAATTCTGTTGCAGTTTGCCGAGCCACATGGAGCCCTTGTCGTAGTCGCCGCGTTGCACGTAGAGGCTGCCGAGTTTGGCCATATTATTGGGGGCCTGCTCGGACGCCGGGTATTTGTTCACGAACGCCTCAAAGGCCCGCAGCCCCTTTCCCTTGAATTTGCGGGCCTCGTTCCTGAGTGCCTCGCGCCGTTCCTCGAGTTCCTCTGCGGTCATCGGCTGGCCGGCCCCTGCACTACTGCTTTCGCGGTCGGAGCTGTGCGCCTGCGCTGCAGTTGCGTCCGGCTCCGTTGCGGTTTCGACATCGCCGGGCGCGGCGTCCGATGACGTTTCCGGCAGTGGCGATTCAACGTCTCCGCCATCCGCTGCCGGCACCTCACCGCCTTGATCAGGGACCGGGATCGATGCGGGCATGCCGAGCGCATCGGCGTCCTCGAATAGTTCAGCCGCCTTCATATCGTAACTCCAGGCCAGATAACCCTCGGCGTTTTCTCGGTATTTCTTCACTTTGACGGTCTGGTCATAGACGCCGCCCGGTGCGCACCAGTCGAGAAATTCCGTAAAGTTCTCGATGGCATCATTGATCCGCTCGGCCCGCATGAATCGGTCGGCAGCGAGGAACTTGGCGTCAAGCCGCTTGATATCGGGTTTTTCGTTGACTTCGCAAAAGCGAATGAAGTAGTCGGCGGCTCGGATGTCATCGCAAATGTGATAAATCCAGCCCAGTTTGTAGAGCGCTTCGAGCCCCTCCCTGGATGTTCCGTAATTGTCAATCAATATCTGATAAAGCGGCGCCGCTTTCAAATACTGCTGCCGCATTTCGCGGATCAACTTGTTGATGTCGGCGGTCGAGGCGCCCCGGCGACGGGCGGCCTGCCGCTTCCTCTTCGACAGTGCATTGCCCTTGGCAAATTCACCTTCGGCGACGCGATAGGCGGACGACGCGGCTTTCGGATGCTTCGGCGCAATCTGTACGAAGGTAGCGAGCACGCGGTTCGAGTCTTCCATATACGCATCGGCCAGGGCAGCGTTGCCTGCCGCTTTCATTTCAGAGCCTTTTTCCCGGAGTCGAATGGCCAGATTGTAGACCGCCTTCCGGGTATACTCTGCATTCCTAAAACTCTCTACCAGGAAATCGGCAAGCGCCATGGCCTCGAGAAATTTCCCGGTCTTGTAATAGGATACGGTTCCGAAAAACAATGCTTCGGGAACCAGGCGACTGCGCCGATTCATCTGTGCCACTTGCACGTAGAGCTTGACGGCCTTCTCATACTCTTCGGCGCGATAAAGGTCGTGGGCGCCTTCGAGCCGGTTCTTCTGCTGCTTCTCGCGGCTGCCGAAGATCTTCTCGAAATTTCCCTCCGGCACCCCCAACGCCTCCAGTTCATCTTTGACTTTGAGCACGTTGGCCATGGCGGGCGAACTCAGTGGTGCCCCGTCGTACTCGTCGGCGACTTTGAAGTACCACTTTATTGCCTCACTGAAGTTTTTTCGCGCATCGGCCATATCGTTGCCCGCCTTCGCGGCCTGGGCTTTCCTCGCGAATCCCTCGCCGAGATAATAGAAAGCGGCTGCCAGGGGCGATCCGGCGACGCTTCGGGTCGTCTCCTTCAGATGCCGTTCGAGATCCCTCATGGCCCTCAAACCCGTGTCAAGGATCTTGATAGCCGCATCGAAATCGCCCAGAAGAATGTGGGCGTGCGCGATTTCGGGATACGTCTTGGCTGAGATGCCGGTCATGCTCCAGGCAAGCTTGTTGAGTTGTTCGAGCGCCTGTTTGACCTTGCCATCATAGGCGCTGCGGGGTTTGCCCTGCCTGACCATCTGGTCAGCGGCGGCCAGAACCGTCTGGGCGGCGACAAATTCGACCATTGACGGTTCGACTTTTTCCTCCGGCGGCAGCTGCCCGAGGCGCTTCAGGATATTCTCCGCTTCGTTGGGCTTACCGTCGCGCCGCAAGAGGTCCGCGTATCGCAGACACGCTGTCTTGAAGTTCTCGATTTCGTCGCGGGTTGTCGGTGTCGTCTGATTCTGATCGAAGTACTGTTGGTAATATTTCTGCTTCTGCCTGGAATCGGTCGCCACGGAGACCATTTCCAGCAATGTGTTTAAATACCACAGGTGGTTTGCCGGCACCTTGCTGAAGCAGTTGAGCGCCTTCGTTCGCTGTCCCTGTTTTGAATACAGGCGCCCGTACAGAATATGCATCGGCACCCCCTCGGCCTTGAACTTCGGGGCCATCAGGTCGAGCTGCAGTTCGGCGAAATCGAACAGCTGAGCCTTCATTAGCCGGCGCGCCAGCTTTTTTTCAATTTCGAAGGTGTCCAGGTATTGGCCGTGCGTCGGTGCAGCAATTATGAGTATAACTACGGCAACAGCCAGGTACCGGCAATATGGTCTTTTTCTCAGTGACGTGTGCATAAGGAACGACGCGGATTTCGGAACGAGAGGTTGCGTCGAGTGATGGCGCTGAAGCGCAGGAATCCAACAGCGGCAAGTGTCAATCGCGGACGGATTGAAATGCCGATACTGAGTAATGAAAAGTGAACACTCCGTACTTGCCATATCCTATCGTTCCGTATGCGCGTCTTCAATCCGCCAGCGCCAATCTCCCAGCCGCCAAAACATAGGTGCGATCGGCGAATTCCGTGATGGCACGATCGTGTGTCCCCATGATAATAGTGAGGTTCTCGCCGCTGTGCAGGCGCTGCAGAATTCGCATTACTTCGACCCCGCTATCATGGTCAAGGTTGCCGGTCGGCTCATCGGCCAATATGACGTCCGGCCGGTTCATCAAAGCGCGGGCGACGGCTATCCGCTGCTGCTCGCCACCGGAAAGTTCGGCCGGACGGTGCGCCAAGCGATGCTCCATGCCGACGCCGGCGAGCAGTTCCCGCGCGCGCTCCCGGCACAGTTTGGTCGCCACACCGTCAATACGGCCCGCCAGCATGACGTTTTCGTGGGCAGTGAGTTCGGGGAAGAGCTGGTAGGACTGAAAGATGAAGCCGATGCGCCGCCGGCGCAAGCGGGCCTTGGCAACCGCGCCAAGGCGGCTGAGCGACTGCCCGCAGCAGACGATGTCGCCGCTACACGGCTTATCCAGCGCACCGAGAAGATGAAGCAGTGTTGTTTTTCCGCAGCCAGACTGGCCGGTAACTGCCAGCCATTCGCCGGCGCCGACGCTGAGATTGACGCCGCGCAGCACCTCGATCGTGTGACTGGCCAAGACATAGGTCTTGTGCAGATCAACCGCCTGAAGTGCTATGCCGGTTTCCGACACGGTGTGGCCCCGGGGAATAAGGTTGAGGGGTTCGGGGTTCAGGACTCGGACGCGATCCGTTGAATCCGTCCGAGCCCTGAACCCCGAAACCCTTCCCTATAACTTGTTTGTCCTCGTACTCGAAACCGCCGCGCAATCGAGGACGATATGATTCTCGTAGGTTGAACCCTGAAACTCCGTACCCTCATGAACCTTGACCCCTGAACCCTCTCCTACTGATTTTCGCTTCGCAAGGCTTGCGTCGGTGTCATTGCTGCCGCGTAGATCGCCGGCGCGACGGCGCCGAGCACACAGATCACGAACGAACTGCCGGCGATGGTCGCCAGGTCCTTGAACTGGACAAGCGCTGGAATGGACCGGAACTGGTACAAGCGGCGTGGAAAGATTTCGATTTTGAGAAACTGCGCCATGAGATCAGCGATCAAATCACGCTGGTCGACGATCACTAGGCCAAGGCCCGTTCCCAGGGCAGTACCGATGAGACCGACGATCGCGCCCTGTAACAGGAACACCATGAAAATCGTTATGTGGGTCGCGCCCAGCGATTTCAATACACCGATCTCGCGAGTCTTCTGCACGGCAATCGTGATCAAGGTAATGGCGATGGCAAAGGCGGCGACGATGATAATGAAAATCAAGAGAAAAAACATCATATTCCGCTCGACCATCAAGGCGTCGAGCAGCTTCTTTCGCGCTTCCATCCACGTGATGATATCGACCTCGGCAAATGCTGGATCCGCTCGCAGCCGATCCACCGCCGGCTCGAGGTCGAATGGATCGGCGGTCTTTATCTGAATACTGGTGGCGCCGCCCCAGGACAGGCCGAACAGATCGTCCGCCTTTTCCAGATGCACGATGACGACGGCCGAATCAAACTCGTACATGCCCACTTCGAAGACACCGGCGACGGTTACTTCCTCCGGCAGATATGCCGTCGGGTTCTGCCGCGGGCTGATATTGCCGTCGTCATCGTAGGTGAACAGTTCGCGTAATTTTGAAGCGGAGTGAATCTGAAATTTATCGCCGATTCCGAGGCCCAGGTCGGACGCCATATCGATTGGAATCAGCGCCTCTTCTTCGCCGATGTCGAAGCGTCCGAACTGCATGCTGTCAGCGATCGCGGTGACGTGTTTTTCCAATTCTGGCAAAATGCCCTTGACGATTTTCGGATCGAGGCGGGTCTTGGAAGTCTGAACCACTGAAAATCCTTGAACCATCGGCGCAGCGGCGAAGTTCAATTCGTCGAGCCGGGCGAGAAACGGCTTGGGATCTTTGATGAACGGCTCAGCGTCGGTAAGGGTATGACGATACGGGCGCAGCTGGATGTGGGCTTCGGTGCCGAGGATTGCCATCTTGATGTCATTGACAAAGCCCGCCATGACCGCAATGACGATGACTAGAATAGCAACCCCAAGCACCGGGCCGAGGATAGAGAGGAGCGGAATGATCGATACGAACGACCGCTTTGGGCGCAGATAACGCAGCGCCAGAAAGAGACTGCAGCTTGAACCCATTTCACGACCGCAACTGCCGCATCAGGACATTGACATTGTGTCGGAAATTCTCGTCGGCCGCCATCCGTTTGTCGATGGTCGCGACGGCATGGATGATGGTCGCATGATTTCGATTGAACGAGTCGCCAATGGCGGGCAGCGACATATCCGTCAGCTTGCGGGCGATGTACATAGCGACCATGCGCGGCACGGCAATATTCTGCGGCCGTTTCTTGCTCGTCATGTCGGCAAACCGAATATCATGATATTCGGCGACACGGCGTTGAATGGCATCGACGGAAAGCGGTTTGGCGGTCTCGTTTTCAAACTTGTCCCGCAAGAGTTCTTCCGCCATTTCGAGGTTTAGCTCGCTGCCGAATGCCGACACATTCATGATCAGCCGCGTCAGGGCGCTTTCCAGCGTGCGAATGTTCGATGTGATCCGGTTGGCAATGAGGAAGAGGATTTCATCGGGAAACTTGATGGTCTGGGTTTCCTGCTTCTTCTTGAGGATGGCAACCCGCATTTCGAGATCCGGCGGCAGAGTCTCGGCGGACAGCCCGCAATCGAAACGGGAAACCAGGCGTTGCTCGAGACCGCTGATCTCCTGCGGCGTTCGGTCCGAGGCCAGGATAATCTGCTTGTGCGCGTTATGAAGCGTGTTGAATGTGTGAAAGAACTCCTCCGATGACCCCACCTTGCCCTCGAAAAACTGGACGTCGTCGATCAGCAATATTTCCAGACTGCGGAAATGGCGGCGAAAGCTCGGGAGTGTCTTCGTCTGGATTGCCTCGACATAGAGATTGACGAACTCCTCGCTGGTCAGGAATTCGATTTTCGCCCGCTTTCGCCGAGCCGCGACTTCGTTGGCGATGGCCTGCAGCAGGTGCGTCTTACCCAGGCCGACACCGCCATAAATGAACATCGGATTGTACGCCTTGCCGGGATTCTTGCAGACCGCCTGGGCCGCCGCGTACGGAATCCGGTTGCTGCTGCCGACGACGAACGTATCAAAGGTAAAATCGGGTCGGTACCGGCACCGCGGTACCGGCTCTGCGGCGGCATCGCCGTTTTCGGGTTCCCCACCCACCCCATCGATGATACTCCCGGTCGCCGCGCCGGCGGCAACGTCCTCGAGCCTCCCGTCCACTTCGAATTTGATGGTTATGCGCCGCCCGAGAACGTCGCGCAGGACTTCCTCGAGCACATCCTTGTAGTTTGATTCAAGCCAGAGGCCGGAGAAGTCGTTCAGAACACCGAGCGTAAAAACGTCCTTCGATTCATCAAATGCAAGTGCGTTGACACCGGCCAGATACCGTTCGTAACTGTCCCGGTCAAGCTTCTTTTGTAGAGCAAGCTGTGCTGTTGTCCAGATGGTTGGGGCGGATTCCACGGTTTTTTTCCTGCTTGTTGGTGAACTCTAAATTAAAGGGGTGAAAGCGATCTGTGAGTGGCCGATAAGTTGTCAACAACTTGCTAACAACTTATTAACAGAACGCGACTTGGAGTACCGCGGCGAAGATTACGCTGTCAATCTAACAATGGGTTTTTTACCGATCAAGCAGCAAATCCTGTCTCATTCAAATTTTGTTCGTAAGTCGTTATCTTCGTGTTGAATAATTTTTTTTTATTTTTTTGGGGATTTAACATTTTCTCCCTATGCGCCAGCCGGCCGGCGTTTACTGCGGCGATGTTCCGGCGGCCGGCAGAAACCGAGCGAGCTTACTGCGGCACGGCGGCGCGCCGTTGACGGCAGCACTTTCGCGACGGTGATCGCGGCGAAAAAAAACCGGTCGCCGTTTTTCGCCGCCGCGGCGGCGCCGGCAGCGGCGAAATCAACCGCATCCGATTCATTGGTCACAAATCGGTTTTTTGACTTGCGGAGCGATATTACACGCTATTCGCAACGTCCCGCGAGTCTCGGTGTCAGAACACGGATGTGGGCGTTGTGCGTTGACAGTTGCGCAAATTCCCTGGGATTCGTTCTCCGTAGATGTTGAGCATCGAAATGAATGGCATCAGCCCCGCGATTCATCGCGGTCATTACGAACGGTCAGCCACCGGCTGATCCCGTGAGGGGCGTTGTCCCTTACTTACAGTACTGACGTCCGCCGTGGCGGAAAGTTTCTGAAGAGCGTCCGCCACCGCGACGCTGAATCTTCACCCCCAACCATGACCGCAGACAGTCATAAATCCATCGTCTCACGAATTGTTCGCGCCAGTTTTGCGGTCGCCGCCGCACATTTCAGTTTCAAGCTGGTCGGGCTGATTCAGTTTGTCATTGCCGGGCAGTACTTCAATGACGCGCTCTTCGATGTTGTCTACGTATTTGCTTTCGAAGGGGTGCTGCTGTCGATCTTCCTCATTGGTGAAGAGGTCATAATTCCGAGTTTTCTGCCTGTCTTCATGGAACAGAAGAAACTGCGCGGCGAATCAGCTGCCTGGCAGTTGGTAAATGTTTTCCTGACTGTTCAGACGATACTTCTCCTGCTCGTCATCCTTGTCATCATGTGTTTTCCCGACCAGGTCATCGAGTTGCTGACCTATTGGGACACGGACACGGATCCCGGCAAAGTGGAGATCGCGCGGCAGAGCGTGGTCTGGCTGGCACCGGGGATTCTCTGTCTCTCGCTCGGGTCCACCACCTATATGCTGCTCAACGGCTACAAGCGCTTTTTTCTGGCCGCCTTCGGTGATGCCTCGTGGAAGATCTGCATCCTTGTTTCACTGGTCATTGGCATCGGCATCTTCCACCTCGACTACCGGGCTCTGGTGTTCGGGCTGTCTGCCGGC
>CAUZRT010000163.1:0-7732 GCA_963582235.1 Lentisphaeria bacterium | reverse complement strand
CTGGAACATGTGCGGGATGTCTGGAATTACGCCATCGCCAAACGGGATAAAGAGTCAAAGTTCCAGGAACAGGAAATCGTCCTCACCGTGCCGGCGTCGTTCGATGCTGTCGCCCGCGAGCTGACCACTAAAGCAGCGGATGCCGCCGGCTTGAACGTGACCTTGATCGAGGAGCCGCAGGCCGCCTTTTATGCCTGGCTCCAGGACCATGGTGAGACATGGCGTGAGGTAATTACCCCGGGAGAGTTGGTGCTGGTTTGCGATGTCGGCGGCGGGACTACCGATTTCAGCCTCATCGAAGTTACCGATGTCGAGGGCGATCTGGAACTTCAGCGCGTTGCCGTCGGCAATCACATCCTCTTAGGTGGCGATAACATGGACCTGACCCTCGCCCACGCCGTTGCAGAGAAATTTAAAAAAGAAAAGAAGCTGCAGCTCGACCCATACCAGATCGCCGGACTGACCCACGCCAGCCGTGAGGCCAAGGAGGCGCTGTGCACCGACCCGAGTCTGAAACCTCAAAAGCTTACGGTCCTCGGCCGCGGCAGCGGCGTAATCGGCGGTACGATTACCTCCGATCTGTCGTACGACGAGTTGGAGGAGCTGCTCTTGGGCGGCTTTTTCCCCAAATGCGAGCTGACCGATCAACCCCAACAGGACCGGCGCGGCGGTTTGCGGGCATTCGGCTTGAACTACGAAACAGACCCCGCCATCACCAAGCACCTGGCTGCATTCCTGCTGCGCCACTGTCCCAAAGATGATGCCGGGTCGCCGGTCCTGCCGTCGGCGGTGCTGTTTAACGGCGGTGTCACCAAGGCGCCGTTGCTCAAGCAGCGCATCGTCGATGCCCTCAATCATTGGCGGCAGGACGACAAGAACCCGGTGACCGAAATCCTCGGCGCCAATCCGGACCTGGCCGTCGCCATGGGCGCCGCCTGGTACGGTCACGTGCGCCGCGGCCACGCCATTCGCATCAAGGCAGGAAGCTCGCATTCGTATTACGTGGGAATCGAGTCGTCCATGCCGGCGGTGCCAGGTCATTCCCCGCCCATGGAGGCACTGTGTGTCGTCCAGTTCGGTATGGAAGAAGGCACAGTCAATGAAATACCGCATGTCGGACTCGGCCTGCTGGTGGGTGAAACGACGGAGTTCAGATTCCTGACGGCCACAGATCGCAAGGATGATGCGCCGGGAACGGTTTTGCCGGACATCGAATCCGCTGGCTTGACGGAGCTGCCGTTGTTGACAACTCAGCTTCCGGCCGAGGGGGACAAGACATCGGCCGGGACCCTCGTGCCCGTGGATTTGCGCGCCAACCTGTCCGAGATCGGAACCCTGCAGGTCTGGTGTGTCGAAGAGAATGGCGAACGCCAGTGGAAGCTCGAATACGAGTTGCGCGCCGTACATGCCGAGGATGACGCGGATGGCGACGCCGAGACGGCCGAGGTGTGACCGGCAAAGGATGGCGGATATTCGTTAAAACCGTGTCGCCGATGAAGCCCGGGAAACATTGATGGTTTGCTGGGTCGGGTTTCGACGTGCCCGGTTCCGGATTCTGATAGAGACCTGAATCGCAATAAAGCGTCCGTCGTTCCGCGGCCGCGGAACGACGGGCATTATTTTTCTACATCGATATTCGAGCGAGTGCGGCCGGTGGCACCATACAACGTGGGAGGCCGCCGATCGATGGGACTCCAGGCTGGCCGCACCGAAGCCTCTTTCAAGCCGGGCGTATTTGTTACGCAGTATGTGGGCGTAAAGGACAGCACAAGACACGTTGAGGCGCCAAGTCGAGAAAACCCGGAAAAAGAAAAGATCAAGGTGGCACAGATTCTGTTAAATCGAATCAGTGAGTGAGTGCCCTGTGAATAGCGGGCGGTGGCGCGACTTGGCGGGCTTCGCCTGTTCCGTACACCGGGCCGACGTCGTGTTGGCGCCGGATGTCGTAGATCCCCGGGTTACGATCCTCATCGCCGGACAGGCCGCCAACATGCCGCGGCAATGCCGACCTCTTTGCCATCGCCCCGATCGCCGCCTGTACCGGAGATCGGGATCTGGACCTCCGGGCTGCAATCGTGGCAGCGCCCCATGGGTATCTCAGCGATACCAGTGCCGGCGGATCGGCGGCAAGGGCTCCGTACGCCGAATTCCGAATAAATCTGGACACGAAGTTGTATGATTTTGTACGTTTGGGTTTGACAATTACCGGTAGAAACAGTAAATTAGCTAGCTATGAATGAAGCTGAGACCTCTCGTTTGAGTCCGGACGACTACGGGCGCGGGGACAGCACTACGAATCTTCAGAACACCAATCCGCTGTCGCGGCGGGCAGTGATGAAACACATCGTCTTTCATCACTCGGCGTACCTGGAAATCAACGGCGTGCAGCCGAAACCGGTCGGTATCGAGTTGCATGAGAAGAGCGCCGTTCTCGGTCGCAGCCCCGATTGCGAAATACCCCTGCCGGTGACCGAGGTGTCGCGACACCATGCACGCATTAGCTACCAGAACGAGGAATACCATGTCGAGGACCTCGACAGTACCAACGGCACAATGGTCAACGGCGTGTCGATCAAGAAGTGCGTCCTTCGAAACAATGACCAGATCCAGATCGGTGAAATAACGATCATCTTTGTGGAGGAGCGGACGCGACAATCGAAATGAGTTCTGGCCAGTCAGCGAAGATGTACGTGACGTTCTGGGGAACGCGTGGATCCATTTCGACGCCCGGCCGCAATACGGAGAAATATGGCGGTAACACCCCCTGCGTATCCGTCCAGCATCGCGATGCTCACATCATTTTCGATGCGGGCACCGGCATCCGCAATCTGGGAATCGAGCTCATCGAGACCGCGGCCGCTAACAGTGATCCGATGTCGCTCCATCTGTTCCTGAGCCACACTCACTGGGATCATATACAGGGGTTGCCGTTTTTCCAGCCGGCCTACTACAACGGTACGAAACTGATCATCTACGGCAGCCCGAAGAAAGAACGATTCCTCGAAGCCGTTCTGCGTGGCCAGATGGACAACGAATACTTTCCCGTCGAAATGTCCGCATTTGCCGCGGACCTGAGCATCCGTGAGGTTTCCGAAGAAACGATTCGTATCGGCGATTTGACCGTCGACTGGCAAGAACAAAACTTCCATCCCGGCGGCTCGGTCCGATATCGCGTGACCGTTGACGGCAAGAAGGTCGTCTATGCCACCGATGTCGAGTTGAACTCCATTTTCGATGCCAAAGTCGAGAACGACGAGTTGCTGGCCATGGGCGAGGAGTATCTGGAATTTATCGATACGGCCGACCTTCTCATCGCCGACGGACAATACACAGATGAAGAGTACCAGAAGTACCGCGGCTGGGGGCACACATCCATTCCTCTACTCCTGGAAATCGCCCAGCGGGCCAAAGTTAAGCAGCTGGCCATCTTTCATCACGATCCCCAGCATTCGGACAAGAACCTCGATGAATTCTGGCGCGAGCAAAGCCCCCATTTCCTTTCGGGTGATCCCCAGATAAATATCTTCTGGAGCCGCGAAGGTGTCACCCTTCCGATCTGACGCGCCCCCGCCCGCCCCGCCGCACGATCCGTTTGCAATTCTTTTCCAGGTTGATGCATCGCCATGAGTACGCTCGCCAATATTCGAAACATCGGGATCATTGCCCATATCGATGCCGGTAAGACCACGACCACCGAGCAGATGCTGTTCCTCTCCGGGACCACGCACCGGCTCGTCGAGGATCGGACCGACAGTCGCAACCCGGGGAGCGTCCCCTTCGGCAGGCTGCCCTCGATTCACTGCGGGACGGCATCAAAACCGGCGGCAACAACGGCTACCCCCTGATTTATGTGGCAGGCGACTTGATCGATTTTGAAACACATCCGCAAAAAACGACCGAGGCCGCGGTCCTTGGTGCCGTGTTCGCGGCCATGGACCAGGCCATCAAGACTGCCAGGACTGTGATCCTTCAGCCCGTAATGCATCTGGAGATCCTGGCGCCCGAAGACACGCTCGGCGACCTATCCAATAATCTGCAGAGCCGCAAAGCGGTCATCCATTCGGTGTCCGACGTGTCGGAACGCAAACGCGTGACCTGCGAAGTCCCGCTCGCTGAAATGTTCGGCTTCAGCAAGGCACTGCCGAAACTGACAGGCGGCCGCGGCAGCTTTTCCATGGAGCCGTGCGGTTACCGCGAACTGGAAGGCAATTCCGGATCCTGACAAATCCTGACACAAGGGCCAAACATGTTGACCATGGCGATCCGTCAGCCAGACGGATTGTATGACCTCGTCACAAAGGAACGTAAATGAGATGAATTCTTGACTGGCCCGGATCTTTGTCCAAAGGAAGAGCATTCATTCTCTATCGAAAGCGATCCGGGCCAGTCAAGAATTCATCTCTTTACGTTCCTTTGTGACGGCGCCTGCCCAGTTGCGAAGCTCACGGGGCGTCTTTGCGTCAGAAGCCCTGGCGAAGCCGGTTAAATTCTTCGCGGCAACCGGAACCGCGAAGAAGCTAATTACCGTCGTTGCGAGTCGTTGCGTCTTTACATCAAAGCATAATCCCGCTGGACTTCCGATCATGAAGATTCTCGAAAAAATAAATCCCGACGTCAATGCTATAACGCCTTACGAGCCCGGGCGACCCATAGAAGAGGTCGCCAGGGAAATGGGGCTGGACCCCGACGACATCACCAAACTGGCCTCGAACGAGTGCGCCATCGGTACGTCGCCACGGGCACTGGAAGCCCTGAAAGCCGCTACCGTCGAAGCCTTCCGCTACCCGGACGGCGGCGCTTACCACCTGCGCTCGAAGCTCGCCGCACGATACGGCGTGGCCATGTCGCAGATCATCGTCGGCAATGGCTCGAACGAGATTCTCGAGTTTGTCGGTCACTGTTTCTTGAGCCGCGAAACCTCATGCGTTTTCAGTGCCCATGCCTTTATTGTCTACAAACTGGTCACCCAGTTGTTCGGAGCCCATCAACTCGAGATTCCGATGACACCGGATCTGGTTCATGACGTCGAGGCCATGCTCGCGGCGGTCCGCGATGACACCACTGTCGTGTTTCTATGCAATCCGAACAATCCCACCGGTACCATGGCCGACAACGACGCCATCTATCGATTCATGGATCGCGTGCCCGATCATGTACTCGTCGTTTTCGACGAAGCGTACGCCGAGATTGCGCTTGCCGAAATGCCAAACACCAGGCAATATGTGCATCAGAAGCGCAACGTCCTGATCTGCCGCACATTCTCGAAGGCATACGGACTCGCCGGCCTACGCCTCGGTTACGGGATCGGACCGGAACCCCTTGTCAGCGCCTTGCAGAAAGCGCGGCAGCCGTTTAACGTCAATCTTCTCGCACAGCAAGCCGGGATCGCCGCTCTGGACGACGACGAATTCGTCGCCCGCAGCCGCGATGTATACCGGCAGGGCAAGGCTTGCTTCGAAGCCGCCTGCCGCGAACTCAACCTGCCGTTCATACCGACAACCGCAAACTTTATGCTCATCAAGGTCGGGGCCGGCAATGACGTTGCTCAGGCGCTGCAGCAGCGAGGCATGATCGTGCGCCCGATGGCCGGCTATGGGCTGCCGGAGTATATCCGGCCCAATTTCGGGACCCCGGATGAAAACGAGCGATTCGTGCGGATGCTGAAGGAAGTTGTCTGCAGGAGTGGTGAATAGGCACGTAAGGTTTCAAGTTTCAGGAGCATCGGGACCACGCACGACGCGGGCGGCTTATGTGCGACAGAAATCCTACCGTACGGTAGGACGAGACTGCACTGAATGTGGGAAGCATCCGTCAGCTGACGGATCGCCCTCCATGGGGATTACTGCCGTCTACCGGTCGCTCCGACACCAAGAACCCAACACCCAACACCAAGTCTCTCAGGAACAAATGAACACCGCGGGTCACGGGAGAATCGATGGCCGCTAAGGAAAAAGAGATCCTCTGGCTTACTTGCATCGCCCATGCCCTGACGCATTTCTTTGAAGTGCTGCTGCCGGCCGTGACGATATTTGTATACCAGGATCTGCGCACCGAAATGCCGACCTTGGAGATTACCACAGTGATCCAGGTTGGTACGATGATGTACCTGCTTTACGGCCTCCTGGCGCTGGTCTGGGGGCCCGTCGCCGACCGTTTCGGGGCCAAGTACGCGCTGGCTGCAGGCATGTTCTTTTCCGGCGCCGGCTATATCGTGGCCGGCCTCGCCCACAGCATCGCAGCCATGTGGGTGGCATTCGCCGTTGTCGGTGTCGGCATCGCGGCGTATCATCCCGCGGGCCTGGCCCTGATATCGAAGACCATCAGCCAGCGTGGTCGTGCCCTCGGTATCAATGGCATCTGCGGAACCATCGGATTCATGACGGCGCCGTTGTTCGGCGGCATCTGCGGTTACGTTTACGGCTGGCGTATCATGTTTGTTATCGCCGGTATCATCGGCATTGTGGCGGGTCTTGCCATGTTTCTCCTTCGCGGTCGTGAAAGTCGTGACACGGAAAAGACGGTGGTGGCCCCGGTGGCCGGTCACAAAACCGTTTTCTACTTTGCCATTTTCTGTATAGCTATGGCTGTGAACGGCATTGTCTATCGCGGCAATATCATCGCGATGCCCCTCGTTTTCGAGGAGAACATGGCGTCCGTGATGGGGTGGCTCGACAACCGGACCTGGCTGGACATCGACGGCATCTGGGGCCGTGGCTGCGAAATCATGACATTGGGCGCCACGCTGTTGCTGACTTTCGTTTACACATTCGGCATGGTCGGCCAAAAGCTAGGGGGTATGGCCGCGGACCGCTATGACCTGCGTTGGGCCTATTTTGGCTTTTTTGCCGTCGCCTCTTTACCACTCCTCGGCATCGGGATGCTCAGTGGCTGGCCGCTGGTCGCGGCGGCGGCGATCTTCGTCACATTTTCACTCGGCACGCAGCCGATCGAAAACTCCCTGGTCGCCCGGCTGACGCCGCCGCGTTGGCGCTCCACGTTTTACGGCGTAAAGTTCATCTTTGTTTTCGGTGTCGGCACCCTGGCCGTCTACATCGTCAGCGGTGCAAAGAATGTCTGGGGCACCGGCTCGGTCTACTACATCTTATCCCTTGCAATGGTACTGTTGCTGCTGTTGATCGGCGGCCTCATTTATATCAGTCGCGAGACCAACCTGCATCAGCGCCAGGAAAAACCGGCTGTTATGAGTTGAAATGTCCCCGACGGCAAAGCGATTACGAGGACCCGGATGACAGAGCTTCAGAGGACCTCCAGGCCCGGCTGCACTACGCCCGAGTTATGGCAGGGAGAAACATATCGTCCTCGTCCTCGCCGGTAAAGCGAGGACGAGGACGAGTAAGGTTCAAGGTTCAAGGTTCCAATCTGTTCCTGTCAACCCTCAAACCGCAATTCCTCATTCTTCAGTACCACCTTCTTGCCGCAGTGATCGCAGGTGGTGAAGTCGCCGTCAAATCTAAGCGTTGTGCCGCAGATACAGGCCCAGCCAATCTGTCGCGCCGGCACGCCGACGACGATTGCATGATCCGCTACGTCCTGCCGTACCACCGCCCCGACCCCGACCACCGCGTACCGCCCGATTGTCGCGCCGCATAGAATTGTCGCGTTGGCGCCGATCATTGCGCCCCGCTTCACCCGCGTCGGCATGAATTCCTGCTTCCGTTCGATGAACGCGCGGGGATTATAGACATTTGTGAAGACGCACGACGGCCCGCAG
>CAUZRT010000162.1:0-7793 GCA_963582235.1 Lentisphaeria bacterium | reverse complement strand
AACGAAACCGTCCGTTTGTATGGCGGACTAGACATTTTTATTGCAAACGCGGGCGTTCTGAGCGCCGGCAGCGTCCTAAGCCTTGCCGAAGGCGCGTTTGACTTCGTCACCGAGGTCAATTACAAGGGGTATTTCCTCTGTGTGCAGAAGGTCGCCCCAATCCTGGTAATTCAGCATCTGGTGCGGCCCGATGTGTGGACTGATATCATCCAGATAAACTCGAAGAGCGGACTTACCGGTTCCGCCCGAAACGGCGCCTACGCCGGCAGCAAATTTGGCGGCATCGGTCTTACTCAATCATTTGCATTGGAGCTCATTGCCAACGGTGTAAAAGTCAACGCCATTTGCCCCGGCAATTATTATGACGGCCCCCTGTGGTCCGACCCAAATAAGGGTCTCCTCGTCCAGTACCTGAAGGCCGGCAAGATCCCCGGCGCCAAGACCGTCGAGGACGTACGGCGCGCTTACGAGGCAAAGACGCCGATGCGCCGTGGATGCACGGTGGATGACGTCATGAAGGCAGTGTTCTACGTGATCGAGCAGCAGTACGAAACGGGTCAGGCGATTCCGGTGACCGGCGGCCAGATCATGCTGAGCTGATATTCGGGGTAACCCACGGGGTACACGCCTGCTTGCCTCAGGCGCGCGTTGGCTTTCCCGGTTTCTAATTTCTCATAAGGTACGAGTGGTGGCGCTATGGAGATTGAATCCATTCCTAAAACGCAATATGCCATTCAACTGACGGGCCCGAACGAGCTGCGGTTGAACGCCGAGAAGGCCGTCAATACGCCCGGGCCGCATCAGATGCTGGTGCGGATCGAGTGCGTCGGCCTCTGCTTTTCGGATCTCAAACTGCTCAGTCAGTTCTCGAGTCATGCGCGCAAGAGCGATGTGCTGGCCGGCCTGTCGCCCGAAATTCTGGCAGAGATTCCCAGCTACGTCCCGAATGCAACACCGACCGTCCCCGGCCATGAAGTCGTGTGCCGCATCATTGCCGTCGGGGATGCCGTCGCCCACCATCGTGTCGGCGAGCGATGCCTCGTGCAGGCTGATTTCCGACAGTTGCCGACGGCGAACTCGAACGCGGCATTCGGCTACAACTTCGAAGGCGCATTACAGGAGTATGTGTTACTCGATGAGCGGGTGGTGATGAATATCGACGGCGAGCGTTACCTGGTGCCGGTTCCTGAGCACCTCGGCGCCTCGCAGGCGGCGCTTGTGGAACCGTGGGCGTGCGTCGAGGACTCGTATGTCAATAACGAGCGCCGAACAATAAAAACGGGTGGTCGCCTGCTGGTGGTGGCCGATGCCGGGCATACCGTCGACGGTCTCACCGATTCTTTCGATGTCGCCGGACTGCCGGCTGCGGTGACGTACCTAGCGGCAGAGACCGCTCAGGAGGAAGCGCTGCGAAACCTCGGCGTCGCCGAGGTCCACATCGTCGACGGGCTCGACGATGTGGCGGACGAGGCCTTCGACGATATCACGTACTTTGGGGCCCAGAAGGCGACCATCGATGTGCTCAACGACAAGCTCGCGGGACGCGGGATCATTAATATCGTAACCGGTGGCGCCATCATCGGCCAAGTCGTCTCTGTCGGCGTCGGTCGTGTTCACTATGGCTTCACTCGGTGGGTCGGCACGCGCTCGATACGGGCTGCGGACGGCTATGCGGTCATCCCGGAAACGGGGGAGATTCGCGATGGCGACGCCATCGCCGTCATCGGTGCAGGCGGCCCCATGGGGCAGATGCATGTGATTCGTAACATCTGTTCGGGGAAAAAGGGAATCGCTGTGACGGCAGCGGACATTGACGATCGCCGGCTTGAATCGCTCGCCGCCAAATGCCGGGACCTGGCGGCTGCCAACGGCGTGGAGCTGCGGTTTGCCAACATCGGCAACGAACCACTCAACGCTGAAGCCAGTTACTGGGCGCTGATGGCGCCTTTGGGCGCACTGGTGGCCGACGCCATAAAGAACAGCCGGACGGGCGCGCTAATCAATATCTTTGCCGGGATTCCGGCGCCGACGCGACACGATCTCGATCTGGACACGTACATCGATAAGAGGTGTTACATGTTCGGGACCAGCGGATCGACGATCGAGGACATGAAAATCGTCTTGCGAAAGGTTACCGACGGGCAACTCAACACGGACACGTCCGTCGATGCCGTCGCCGGTATGCAGGGCGCCGCGGACGGCGTTGAAGCCGTGAAAAACCGAAGTTTGGCGGGCAAAGTAATCGTCTACCCGCAGCTCCACGATGTTGGTCTGATACCCTTGAACGAACTACGAAACCGTTTTCCAACCGTTGCGGAAAAGCTGGATGACGGCCGCTGGTGCCAGGCGGCCGAGGAAGCGTTGCTGCAGGTGGCCGGGCGTGGCGATTCAGCGTGAACCCTCCTGGCGCGACGGACCAAGTAGACCTCCGAAATTCCCGCCGGTCAAGGCATCGGGAAACACAGGTGTGTGGCGGACGGGGCAAAGTAGCTACCGCACGCCGTGCGAGCGCTACTTTACCGCCTCGCGCTCCGATCCGTCGGCTGACGAATTATTATAGATTGTCAGCCACAGGCTGATCTGCCGAGACGGTAAACTTTTGTTGGTAGCCGGATGCTGATGTAGCCGCCCCTGTCCCAGGGGCGTTCGGTTGCCGTGGATGCAACCGGTCGACACGACTGGGGATCCGTCAGCTTACGGATGGCTACAAAAAATTATTCAGCAACGTATTACATATAAATTCAGCGCCACACGTGCAGTCTAAGTTTCTTAGGTTTCCCTCCGCCGTCCATCCTACTTTGACGCCACAAAGAAGCTCTGCTCGACGTGACTGCGTACGATGACATAGGCGCCCGGCATGGTCGGGACGTAGCTGGCCCCGAAGCTTGGATCGGCGGCTTCCATCATCAGCATGCACTGGGCGATGAAACGCTGCCATTTCAGCGGCTCTTCAATGTTGTCGAGGCCAAAATAAGCGTGCACGAGCCCGGGGTTCCGGTCGCCGTGATTTCGCAGTTTCGTGAAAAGTCCGAGCCCGATGGTGTTCGCGAATGTGGGAACGGGCGCGCTCGCGGAGGACGTCGTCTCGTTCTGATCGATCGTGCCGTATGTCAGCGGTGCACCCCGAATCCACATGACTTTTTCCGATAGGATCCGGCCGAGGCGCGCGCCGTAGGTGCTTTCCCAGAACATGATGTGCCCGATCTTGCCGACGCCGCCTGTGAAGATCACGCCGGCGCCTTGTTCGAGCAGCTTGTCGATTCGCGCCTCAAAGCCGCGAAGCCCCTTCGCTGCCGCGAAACTCAGATTGGCTTTTGGGATCCGGCGGCCCGCATCAATCAGGCCGTAGAACTGCTCTGCCATATCGTCCTGGAAGCGTGTCATGTAAGGATAGTCTCGCGTCGACACGACGTCGCCGTCACGGGTCGCCCACTCGTCCATGGCGAAGGGGTAGATCAGTTTCGCATTCACGCCGCCCAGCTTGTTCATGAGTTGGGCGATGATTGAATAATGTCCCATGGGCCCAACCGGCGTGATCCAGATCACCGGACGACCCTGCGATGTATGCTCGGCGAGACGATTGAAGACGTTGATCGCCATCAGCGTGTTGTGCATTTCAAGCGTATCGGCCAGTTCGACGGTGAACTCCGGATGCCAGTGCTTCTTCCGGCGTAAGAGCGCCTTTTTCTTCGGCGGATTCTTTCGTACTTTCTCGCGAACAGCCTGAACCGCCGGTGTGTACTCGCTGCTGTGACCGAGGTAGACCTTTTTCCTTCCCGCCGCGCGGAGGTTTTCCTTGACGATCGCTTCGAGTTTCTTCGACGCCTCAGGTATATTCGTTTCAACCATTGTTTGTGCTCCCGGAATGGTTCAGGGGTTCCGCCATCCCGACCCCATAAAGAATCGGGGGACCACGTCGAATGACATGGCAGGTTTCAGGATGGTCCGATGCCACCAATCGACGCGTGCTGGAGGGCGGGCGTCCCCGCGAGCCGTTACGCCGGATGGCGGCTCGCAAAGACACTTACCCTCCAGCACGCGTCCGGCAGTCGCGACGTCAAAAGAGACAAACGGAGGGCGAGCACGCCTGTAGTTCTGATTGCTCGAGTCAGTGGTTAAGTTAGGAGTGTGCAGTCGAGATTCAAGACGAGGAGGCTGGAATGGAGACGCGAAGTTTTGTCGGTTTCGGCTTCGGACCGATCCAGTTGGGGCTCATGATTTACGAGGCGCAACGGTCCGGAAACTTTGGTTCGTATGTCATTGCCGAGATTGATCAGCAGCTTGTGGACGCCGTGCGAACCAATGGAGATTCCGTATACGTCAACATCGCGCGGGCCGACGGCATCAACTCTGAGCCGCTCGCAGGGGTCCAACTCTTTAACCCGACCGTGCGGGATGATCGCGAGCGCATTGCCGATGCAGTGCGCACAGCCGACGAGCTGGCAACGGCCATTCCCAGCGTCGACCTGTATGACGCCGGCACGGACGCGTCCGTGCCGGCGTTGCTCGCGGCGAATATTCGGCCGGATAAACCGCGGGTCCTCTACGCCTCTGAGAATCACAACGATGCCGCGGGACTTCTGAAGGCAGCCGTGCTCCGGCACACACGGCTTGACACTCTGGAACGATTTCAGATTCTGAATACCGTCATTGGGAAAATGAGCGGTGTCGTCAGGGACGCCGATACCATCAAGCGTCTGGGACTGGCCACTTTGACACCCGATCTGCCGCATTCGGTGTTGGTCGAGGCATTCAGCGCCATTCAGATCTCTGCTATCAAGCTAGAGAACTTTACCCGCGGCATCACGGTTTTCGAGGAGAAACACGACCTGCTGCCGTTTGAAAAAGCGAAGCTTTACGGCCACAACGCCATCCATGCGATGCTCGGCTATCTGGCTGCCGAACGCGGTTGTACGGTAATGAGCGAAATCGCAGATCATCCGGAGCTGATGGATCTGGGACGGCGAGCATTCATTGACGAGAGCGGCAGGGCTTTGATTGAAAAACACGGCGAGACCGGAGACCGGTTGTTTACCGATGCCGGTTTCCGAACATACGCGGAAGACTTGTTGCAACGTATGACCAACCCGTATTTGAACGATGCCGTCGAGCGGGTCTGCCGCGATCCGGTGCGTAAGCTCGGATATGATGACCGCATCTTCGGGGCCATGCGTTCAGCCCTCGAGTCCGGCATTCGGCCCTTGTGCCTGGCGCGGGGGGCACATGCCGCGCTGCGATATTGTGCGATGCGGCATATAGATTTGGGAATCGATCTGTCTTCGCCGGCGAAACTCGATGCGCCCGCGATTCGAACGGTGTTGAACCGCCTGTGGCATGACGACAATCCCGACCAGCATCAGAATGAGATCATCGAGCTTGTCGGTCTAAGCGCCGAGTGAGTAGAGTAGGGCAAGCCGGCACAGGTGGATCCGGAGGTAACACCGGCCGATGTGACCGCTTCTCTGAGAGGGGCGGCGGCTGTACTTGTTTAGGGTCGGAATGGATGTCATTTGCCCCGCGATTCATCGCGGGGGCGAGGCGTGAAAGGAAGCGATCCAAGCGTTTCAACGGGTTCCTGGCGTCTGCGACGGGAGGCGACCGGTGATAGTTATGAAAACCGTTGCAACGGTTTCTGGATTGTGGCCCTACTACAACCCCGCGATGAATCGCGGGCTAATGACGTCCAGTCCGAGCGAGAGTGCGCAGTTCGTGTCAACTCGTGGTTTTTGCGCCGGTCGGCGGGTGCGGGCGCCTTGTCATACTTCAAAGTCGCCGAGCAAGTAAAGACCGCGAGATGACGCGAAATTCGTGCTCGCAGTAGAAAGTTTCTGAATGATCCAGGCTGGGGAACTTAGCCGCAACTGGGTAACGAAGGCGAGCCATGATCTTGCCCCAGCGACAAGGCTCGCGGCATAAGCCGAATCCATGCTTTGATACGGCTATTTATCACTGTCAGCAGGCCACCGAGAAAGAAGCGAAGGGCTTTCTCGTATCACGGGGACTTGCCTTCGAGAAAGTTCATAACGTGAGTCTGCTAGTCGAGTTGGCGACTAAGTCTGAACACAGTACTGCACCCGACCCGTGATACCTGAAATCTGACCCCGCTTGCCGATCTTCACACCATCCTCTCCAGCAGGTCGCAGGCACGGTCGATTTCCGCTTCGGTGTTGTAGATGTGGGTCGAGATCCGGACCGCGTTATAATTGTCGCTCGCAATGCCCCCAGAGACCACATAGGTTGCCGCGACCGGCTTGATGACGACGTTGTGCTCCTTGTAAAGCCTGGCGGCTATATCACCACAGCGGCCCGATGGCAGCGCGTAGGTCGTGATGCCCGACGACAGAGTCCCCGCGGCCGGCGCAAGCAGCCGATAGCCCGTCGAGTCTCGCATTCGTCGGCGCAGATAGCCGGACAATGCCCGACAGCGCTGTTCCACACGGCGGCGGCCGATGATGTTGTGAAAATCCATCGCGACGCCGTGCCCGAGAAATTGCGGCACGTTTCGTGTTCCCGACGAGCCGCTGTACGCTCGGTAGCCGTGGTGCAGGAAGGCCGGTCGAATGCGGTCCTGCACCGCCTTGCGAATGTAAAGGAGTCCGCTGCCTTTCGGTGCGAGCATCCATTTGTGACTGCTCGATGCATATGTATCCACGCCCAGAGAGTGGACGTTCACATCCAGCATGCCCGGCGCTTGGGCGCCGTCACACACGAGCAGAATTCCTTTCGGCCGCGTCAGTCCGGCAATGTCCGCCATCGGCATCTGCAGCCCGGTGATGGTCTCCACATGACTGAAGCTGCAGACGCGGGTGCGCGGTGTTATGTGCGCCTCGACAAGATTGAGGATCTGCTGGCCACTCTTGACCGGTGCGGGCATGCGAATCTGCACGATCCGAACGCCGAACCGAGCCGCCACGTTCTCCCATCCGACCATTCCGCCGCCGTGCTCGTGGGTCGTCGTCAGGATTTCGTCACCGATTTTCAGATCAAGGCCGGCAGCGACTAGGTTCATGCCCTCGGTCGTGTTCCGCGTCAGAATAATCTCCTCGGTCGCGGCGCCGAGGAAATCAGCGGCGCGCTGCCGCACCAACTCAGCCTGTTCACCCAACGCACCCCATACGGTATGCACCGGATCCGTCTCCACCTCGCGTATGTACGCGGTTAACGCATCGACGATCGGTCGCGGTGTCGCGCCGAGGCTCGCGGTGTTCAGGTGGACCAGACCTTCACGCAGCATGGACTGGTCGCGAACGTGCTGCCAGAATAGCGCCGGGTCGGCAGCATTTTCCAGATCTGAAGACAGTTTATCCAGTTGTGCGGCCAGGGTCCGGTTGACAGCCGGCCAAAGGCCCAGTCCGGCCAGGCTGCCGGCCAGGCTTTTGAAAAATGTGCGGCGTTTCATCGTGAAGGTCTCAATTCTTCCGCCACCCGCGGACCATGTCGAATGACATGGCAGGTTTCAGGTGTGGGGATGGGCGTCGTTTGACTGCGATCACCGGGCCCCGGAGGGCGAGCATCCTTCAGGCGCCTGTGATTCCGGTCAAACGGCAATCCCGTCTTTCCAATTTGTCATTCCTCCCCTCTCCACCTTATCCGTCCCAATCCGCAATCCCGCTTGTCGCGCCAAGGCCTTGGCGAAGGCGGAAGTCCCCAGTCCGCAATCCCTACTTCCCTTTCTTCCTCGGTCGATAGATATGGGTGCTGGCGCCAAAGAACAGTTCGGCGGATTCCATGATTGTTTCTGACAACGTCGGGTGCGGATGAATGGACAGTTTGATGTCGGTGGCCAGGGCCGC
>CAUZRT010000161.1:0-7852 GCA_963582235.1 Lentisphaeria bacterium | reverse complement strand
CACTCGAACACACACCACATGAAGGCCAGCAACAGCAGAAACAGGCACTGCCGTTTGCCGTTCAGCAGCGTCGGCGGATTCAAACCCGGATCGGTCCGCGGCAGCAGATCATCGTCTTCGGCAACCGAGAGATTGCAGTGGATTGAACGGGCCAGAAACAGCCAGAGGGCGGGAAAGAGGGCACAGACAAGGGCGAGTGCCAGGGGCGCGGGTAGAAACACCTTGCGCAGCCATGCGAACGTCGTCAGAAAATGGCCCAGCCCGTACCAGTATCCAATCCACCACGGACTGCTGCAGGGGGGCAAACCCAAAACCAGCAGCGGTACCAACGCAATCCAGGCAAGCCAGGACCATTCAAGCGGCGGAAAGGCGGCCGACAACAGGACACCGGAAAGAAACGCAGAAAATCCCCGAACCAGCTGCGAAGTCCGCAACACCTGCGAGACCTGATTTCCCGGGCGCGACGAGGTGGAGTCTATGTCAACCGAGAGTGGCATGGGGGGCAGCGAACTATGTTCATGTGTTCCGGCATTCGCATCGACGCTGGTTTTCACCCCGGAAATGTTGTACCGGTTTCGGCATTGCTATATTGTAGCTGACGGACACGCGAATACGAGTGCCGGGCCGACGGCAGGGATGTGGGCGGCATCCGTCACCTGACGGAAGTGCCGCATTCGGCGATCAAACCATTGTTTCAGGAGAGCATCCAGCATCCGGAAAGTGGGCCCGTGTTCCCACTGATCAAGACATATGTTAAAGGAAAACACGGGCGGCTGGCGGAGACGGCTTAACGTGGGAGGCCGCGTCCCCGCGACTCTTCAAAGTCTGGCGTGATGTCGCCCGTGTCCTGCTGTGCACCAGAATCCCACATTTCGGACAATTCAATTCGCGCACTATACCCTGAACGCTGAATACTCTCTCTGTTTCACAACCCCTTGAGATTCTCCGGAGATTCCAACATGCGCACGATTGATGAAAATATAATCGAAGGCAATTACAATACCGCTCGCGAGCTGTACACCGAGTACGGGGTCGATACCGAACAGGCCATGAAAACACTGACCACCATTCCCATTTCCCTGCACTGCTGGCAGGGCGATGACGTTGGCGGTTTCGAAAACGAAGAGGGCCTGACCGGCGGCGGAATTCTGGCGACCGGCAATTACCCCGGCAAAGCACGAAACGCGGACGAGCTGCGCCAGGATCTCGAACAGACCTTTCACCTGCTGCCCGGGAAACATCGGCTGAATCTCCATGCCATGTACGCCGAATTCGACGGCGCACCGGTCGAGCGTACGGACCTCGAGCCCAGTCATTTCCAACGCTGGATCGATTGGGCGAAATCGCTGGGAATCGGCATGGACTTCAATCCCACGGCATTTTCGCACCCCAACGCCGATGACGGGTTTACGCTCGCCAGCGCCGATGACGGCATTCGCGGATTCTGGATTGACCATTGCATCGCCTGCCGCAAGATCGGTGAACACATCGGCCGCCAACTCGGCACCCCCTGCGTCACGAACATCTGGATACCCGATGGATACAAGGATATTCCGATCGACCGCAAAACGCCGCGCGAGCGTCTCGTGCGCTCGCTCGATGCCGTGCTCGCGGAGGACATCGACCCGGCCTGCAACCTCGATGCCGTCGAGTGCAAGCTGTTCGGGATCGGTTCGGAGAGTTGCGTCATCGGCAGCCACGAATTCTACATGGGGTACGCCATCAGCAAACAGATCCTGTTATGCCTGGACGCCGGTCACTTTCATCCGACCGAAGTCATCTCGGACAAGATCTCGGCGGTGTTGACATTTCTCGAGGAAATCCTGCTGCACGTGAGCCGCGGCGTTCGCTGGGACAGTGATCACGTCGTCGTTCTCACGGACGAGTTGCTCGCGATCGCTCAGGAGCTGGTGCGCAACGATTATCTTGATCGCGTGCATGTGGGGCTGGATTTTTTCGACGGCAGCATTAACCGGATTGCCGCCTGGACCATCGGCACCCGGTGCATGATAAAGGCGCTCCTGATCGCCCTGCTGGAGCCCATCGATCTTCTCCGCAAATACGAGGGAAGCGGCGATTTCACCGCGCGGCTGGCCATGCTCGAAGAACTGAAGACGCTACCCTATGGGGCCGTGTGGGATTACTACTGTATGCAACAGGAGACACCCATCGGCTCGGTGTGGATCGACGAGATGAAGACCTACGAAAAAAACGTTTTGAAAAAACGTTTTTTATGAAAGACCTGATCGAAATCATTGAATCCATGGACGTCTACAAGGCACGGGGGGAACCGTATGCCCTGGCCACCGTCGTCAAGGTCGCCGGTTCGACTTATCGTCGCCCGGGCGCCCGCATGTTCCTCGGCGGCAGAACGACAGCCATCGGCGCCGTCAGCGGCGGCTGCCTGGAGAGCGATATTGTCGAGCGGGCCAGCGGTGTCGTCGCCTCGGGTCAGCCCATTACTGTCACCTACGACACGTCCACCGACAATGATATCATCATGGGTCTCGGTATCGGCTGCGAAGGGGTTATCGAAGTTCTGATCGAACTTCTGCCCGCTGCTGGGTCCGTCGATTATCATGCTTTTTTAAAGGAATGCATCAGTGAAGGTCATACCGGGTTGCTCGCCACCGTGTTTGCGGTCAATAATATTAAGGACACCGGCATCGGCAATCGCCTGATCCTGCGCCAGAACGACGCGATAACCGACGACATCGATAATCCCAAATTGCGTGACGCCGTCATCACGGACGCCCGCCAAGTGGTGTTGACTGGAATATCCGTGGTAAAGGATTATAGAATCGGAGCGGGCGCCGCGGAGGTCTTGCTCGAGGTCATAAGGCCGCCGGTATCGCTGCTCGTCTTCGGCGCCGGCCATGATGCCAGCCCAGTGGTGCAGATTGCCAAATATCTTGGCTGGCGTGCCACAGTTGTTGATTCGCGTGAAGCATACGCCGACACGAATCGCTTTCCTCATGCCGACCGCATCGTGATCTGCCAAGCCGACGAAGTCGTCCGGCATGTGGCTCTCGATGCACGTACGGTGGCCGTCGTCATGACCCATAATTACCGCAGCGACCGGGTACTGCTGCAGACGCTGCTCAACTCGCCAGTACGATATGTCGGCGCCCTCGGTCCACGCAGCCGTACGGAGCGACTGGTGAACGAAATGAAAGACGACGGTTTCTCATTTACCCCGGAGCAACTCGACCGTCTGTTCAGCCCGATCGGTCTGGACATCGGTGCGGAAACACCGGAAGAGATCGCCTTGTCGATCATCGGCGAGATCCAGGCATTTCTCAACAAGCGCAAAGGCGGCTGGCTCAAGGATCGTCGAGGACCGATCCACGACGTCGTCGCCTAAGATCCGCTACGGCCCGATATCATGGAGCGACGTACATCTCAGGTTTCAGCGCCCGTCCCCGGTTTCCCGGGGTTCAACCCGCGAGAAACATATCGTCCTCGTCCTTCGTCATCGCGTGCCCCGCCGAAGCCGAGCGAAGGCGGATTTTCGATTGCAAGGCGGTTTCAAGTACGAGGACGAATAAGTTTCAGGTAAGCAACTGAATCGCGCGCTCCGCGGGCGGCTTATGTGTGACAGAAATCCTGCCGTACGGTAGGACCGGATGTACAAGTAGCACAGACAAAAATGTCTGTGCTACTTGTACGTCTGATTGCAATCATCGGTTCGACGAACATCACGGGCAAGTTTCTGAGGAGCGCCCGTCAATTAAAAGCCATGAAAGCGGATCTGAAAGATAAGATAACCGGATTCTTCGAGACCTTCCGGACATTGAACCCGGAACTGGTCGGTATGATTGAAAATGAACTGTACCAGATTGGTCCGGAATTGGGTGCTGATTACTTCGCCGATGCCGTCGCATTCGGCGAAGAACTGGTCGGATTTTACACCGAGAGCCCAGTAAAACGCGCGGAGGGCAAGGTCCTCGGCGAGTACTACTTTTTCCTTGACCGCGCCTCCAAACAGCTGCAGGCCGCCGGCGACCTGCCGGGGGAGAACGGCAGCGGCCACGGCAGCGCGACCACCATGGCGTTGGTGCCGAAGGAATTCTACGATGCGTCTGAGTGGTATACGTTGACGGCGAAGGCATCCGTGCCGCGTGACATCGTCCACGCCGTCGACGCGGCTCGGCGCCGCAACGAGCTCGTCAGTTCCGTTCTCGAGCCATACTTCAAGTTTCTGCTGCTATTGGACCGGGACAAGGCGTTCGCGTGGCAGCTCGAGTTGTGTGCCGACCAAGAAAAGCCGATTGATCCGGATGTAGCGCGCGATCTGATCCGTGTCTGGCGTGCAGAGACAGAACTCCCGGCCGCCGCCATTGAATGTGTCGAAGCGTGGAGCAGCGATGTCCGGGCATTGCGCCACTGGCCGGCGGTCGTCGAGGCGGCGGACAGTCTTCTTCGCAAACAGGCCCTGTTGAAATGGCTGGCGGGTCAATCCGGTCAGACCCAGCAGATGCGGCGCTTGAAATTCCTGGCGCCGTTCGACGATCAGGACCGCCTCTTGCGCTGGTTGAAACAGATCATTGCCGGGATGGGTGTAAGCGTCGATTTCTTTATTCAGGAAAGTGAAAAAATCACCGGCGAGGATGGGACACACACCGACTCGGAATGGCGGCAGAACGCGCTGTTCCGCGAACTGGTCTGGCTGGAACAGATGCTGACACCAATGATCCTGCTCGGCGACCTCATTCTGTCCGCGCCCGATGGCGCATTTGATTTCGCCATGTCCGTCTTCGGCTTCACCCAGGAGTACAAGAAAAGCTGGGAAGGAATCCTCGAAAAGCAATGCCGCGAGGCCATTCGCCGATGTTTTCTAACCGATCTGAAGCGTAGCCGCACACCCGTGGAGACGATTAAGCGGCTCTGTTTCGACGATGCCGATTTCGAGCAAGAGATCCTGGCGGAACTCGATATCGTGACCGAGGACTTCGACTCCATGGGACAGCGCGCGATCGCCGTCGAAAAACTGACCGCCATTTACAGCAGCTACCGCGAGCAGCCGCTGCTGAACACCGAGATCGGGCGGCGATACCGGCGCTTGATGCGCGTCCTCCACGAAGACAGCCTGCGGCGTCTTCTGACCGCGGAACAGTTGCAGACGGTCATGAACGGTATGCGTGGCATCTTACTCGATCTATCCATGATCGCCTCGGAGAGCCGGAAATTCCTCTCGATTCGCAGGTCCCTGGATTTGACGACCGAGGAGATACTGGCGGCCGAAATGGACTACGTCCAGAGTGTCCGCGGACTCCGCGCCTCCTATATCCATCGGCTGATGCACGGGTGAGAATTGCCGGCAGAATCTGTTTTCGCCGATTTATTAATGTATGTGTTTACCGTCCGAAATGGCGCCCCAACGCGCGTTGGGTACGCTAAACAGGTACCTGTTAAAATTGCGTCAATGAAAAACAGAACAAGAAAACGACTGAGCACCGCTGTGATCTGCGCCATGGTCGCGACGGTGTGTGTCGGATTCACGGTGAATTATCTGGTCAACCGCAATGCTAGGCATCGACTGGCGAGCCAACGCTACGCCGCGCCGGCGGCGGGGATGAGCTTCGTGCCGGCCGGGCCTGGCCAACATTCGTAGCGCCGACGACGGACGCCGCCATATGATGCCCGTCGGCAGTTATTCGGAGGGTGTCAGCCCCTACGGCTGTCACGACATGTCCGGCAACGCCTGGGAGTGGGTCTCCGATTAAATATTGGCTAAAGATCCCTTGACCTGGGACCGCTCCGGAACATTCGTCCGCCATGTTGTACGCGGCGGCGCCTACAATTACAGCCCGTTCCAGGCACGGTCATCGTACCAGGGCTTCGAGGCACCCGACCTGACCTGCAACGACATTGGCTTCCGCTGTGCCATGGACGCAAGGGCCGATCCGGCGGCGGCAGACTGAGGTTACCGTAGAAAAAGAAATTGCCCGCGGATCCTTTCCTAGTTCATCACGACCTACAGCCCGAGGACCCTCAAGATACTGTCCAACTGTGAAAAGTCCGGGACGATGATGTCGGTACCAGCACGAATCAGCCGCATCCGCTTCCGTGCGTTGAGACCACGGCGGTTTATTTCGTCCGAAGCGACACCCATACATAGAGCGCCGGCACGGCGACCCTCACGTATTTCCGTGGGTCCGTCGCCAATGACCATCAGATCTGCGCCGGAACAATCCGGGTCGCCCAGCAGCCGCTGGATGACTGCTCTCTTAGCGTCACCCACTTCATTACCGGCCGACCCATGGATGCCACCCGCAAATAAATGCGCATAGCCGAGCGTTTCGGCTTCCCGCTGGACATCCTCCTGATCCGTGCCGCTGGCCAGTGTCAATTCAATGCCCCGGTCGTGGAGCCCCTGCAAAAGCTCAACGGCGCCGTCAATGGTGTAATCGGAGACACCGACATCGCCCGACCGAAGCATTTGAATTCGGTCGGTGACAGTCACCATCAGCCGTTCGAGATAACCTTTTTTGTAGCCGGCGGCATCACGCATCCGGTGCCGCGGAACCAGGCCTTCGGCCGCTACGGTTTCGGCCAGGAATATCATCTGCTGTATTGTCTGGACGCCGGTGGTGACCTCGATCATGCGCCGAACCTTCACGGCGATTCGCTCGTATTCATCGTTGCCGATGGCCGATCTGCGGTCACCGCAGATCGACTCCATGCTGAAGTCGAACATAACCTCGGCCCAGCCTTCGCGCAGGGTGGAAATGGTGCCGTCGTGATCGATGACGACCCGCCGGATCCGCCTTGCGCCGACGTCGCTGATTAATTCGATGTCGCTGTCGGGCGCCAAGCGTGCGGGCCGGATGCCAGCAGCGAGGTCCGGATTATAGATATAATTCGCCTCGGCGTGGCACCGGCTTATCTCGTTGGCGGTGGCGGTGCCGGTCTGGTTCAGTTTCTGCACCGTCACGGCGGCCCCCAGATTTGCGAGTTCCGCAGCCTCGGCTACCGTCGCGCCAGCAGCCCGGCAGAGACCGAATGCCGCGATACATGTGTCGCCAGCGCCGACGGTGTCCGTGTCTCCCATTATGAACACACCGGGAATTGCGGTCACCTGCTCACCATCGATCATCATGACACCGTTTTCCCCGCGTGTGAGAAGAATCGGACCGCCCAGCCCGGCAGCCACGTCCCGCCCATACCGGCGGCACTCCGCCTCTGAGCGCGCATCGAATTCCGCTATTCCGAGTATGCGGGCGGCTTCGTCCGTGTTCAATTTGAAAATCACCCCCTGCAGCAGCTCGATTAGATCACGGCAGTCGGCTACGGCCAGCACCTGCGGATGCGCGGATAACAGCGTGTTCACCTGGCCAACCAAATCCGCGTTCAATAAGGCCGTCTTGAACTGCTGATTGATTATCAACAGATCCAGATCGGCAATGTCGGACGCCAGCGCCGCGAACACTGCCCGATGGCTGTTTTCCTCGGGGGAGTTGTAGCAGCCAAAATCAAGCCGGTTCTGTTCGACGCCGCCAAGCAGCGGCTTGACGTAAGTGTGGCTCACCCACGCCTGCCGCTGCACCGTCAGCCCGTCGGTCCGCACCCCAAGCCGGCAGAAGCAGTGTGTCAGCTCGCGCCCGAAAAGGTCATCGCCGACAAGACCGAATACGCAAATGGCGGCCGGCTCCAGCGCTGCGAGATTCTGGACGACGTTGCCACCGCCACCGGGCGCGCCACGAACCGAACGACCAAAATGAACGGGTTTTCCCGTTTCAATCGACAACTCGCCGGTGTCATCCGTATACTCGTAGTACAGGTCGAGGGCAAAATCGCCCAGGACACCGCAGCGAACGTTTGTTATCCCGGCAAGAATTTCTTTGAGGCG
>CAUZRT010000160.1:0-7940 GCA_963582235.1 Lentisphaeria bacterium | reverse complement strand
GGCTGTTTATACGTTCGCCCGGATGCGGTGGTGACCAGCGCGTCGAGCCTGACGTCGCCGGGATCGTAAGGATTCTGCCATTGCCCCTCGAGTTCGACAACCAGTTCGACTTTGTCGTAAAGGGAGACGACGTCATGCAAGATCGCGACGCCGCGCAATGCCAGCGGCCGATCGCTGCTGCCCGTCGCTGCAATCACCGGCGGCGAATCCGCAAAGCGAATCTGCAGGATAGCCTCCATGTCGTCATGCAGCGGAAGTTCGCCGGCGATAAGATTTGCCTCGAAAAAATTGCTCCGACGCTGCCGCTTTGACCGGAGTCGCCGGGGACTGTCGAATTCAATGACCGCGGCACGCGTGTCACTGACGTTAATGGCCACGCCTTCTGAGACTTCGGCGAAAATGCGACCTAATGTCCCCGCCGAACCCGGCATGGCGCGGACACCGCGACCGGCAAGAAACAGCGAATCCGAGATGTCGAGCCTGCACCATATGCCGTCGATGACCGTGATGGCACCGGTGCGTGTCAGGCGCAAATGAACAGTGACGCCGTCGGCGGACGGTTGAATCAACAGTTCATAATCCAACGGCAATATTTCGGTGTCGGTACGCCACGTGCCTGCCTGGCGCAATACGCCGCCCTCCACGGCAACTTCGCGGTGATTGATGACGGCGTTATCGAGCGCCCGGAATACCCATTCGTCACGCCAGAGAAAAAAGCTCAAATCGATCTGTTCGCCGGAGTTGTTTTCGAGGACAAAGGTCCCGCGACGATCGAAATGTATTCTTTCCGTTCCGTTATCGTACAGAAGATGGCGCCATGCGAAGGGGTCATCGGTCGCCGTACATACCGGCGCCGGAGTCAGCAGCGAACCCAAGATGGCCGACATCGCAGCCAACGTCACACCCCAGACACGACGACACGGCCGCTGTCGGCGTCGACGATCGTAAGCAGACCTAGGGGTTGTATGGACAGCGGCGGGGATGATGAGTGTGCGTTTCAACGTTTTGAGCAGGGGCAACGTGATGGATCGACACCGGCGGGATCGCCAATGGCAATTTGGTTATTGACAGGGATTCCAGCTCTGGCAACGTATCGCATCCAAGCCGCCGATACGGTCCGGCAATCACAGTCTTTTCACATACATATCGACGCAAGACCTGAACCGTTCTTGTTTAGCGTCCACTTATGCCCTGGAGCGGCGGGATGCGTCTCCCGCCATGGCGGGAGACGCCCGCGAAACGGAATCCTTTACCGGCAGAGCACGCGCTGAAGCGCGAATTTGACGACTGGGGACCGAGTCACCGGCTTCGGGGAGTCCGGTTCGGGCCGCTGTTCCGTTCCCAGAACACCCCTTCGTCATATCCTTGAATGCATTTGTCGCCGGCGGCCAACTCCAGTCGTTTCTCGGCGAGGCAGCAATAGTACTCATCGATGTCGATTCCGACAAAGTCACGCCCGAGTTTGCGGGCAACGACCGATGTGGTGCCGACACCGAGAAACGGGTCCAGTACAAGCCCGCCCGGCGGACAGCTGGCAAGAATGAGCTTGGCGACCAGCTTCTCCGGTTTCTGGGTTGGATGCTCGGTGTTTTCCGGCATGGACCAGAACGGCACCGTGAGGTCCGTCCAGATATTGGACGGATGGGTGAGGCGAAAGTTGCCCCCACCCGTTTCGTCCCAGTCTTTCGGGCTCCCGCCGACACGATATGGCGCCAGGACACGGCGCTTCAGCTTCACTGCGTCAACGTCGAAGTAATAGTCCCGGGCCATAGTGCAAAACCATATGTCTTCGCATGCACTTTTCCAGTTACGTTTGGCGCCGCGACCTTTTTCGCGTTCCCAGGTGATCCGATTGCGAACCTTCAGATGCCGGGTGCATACGCGATGGACCGCCTGCGAGGACCGCCAGTCCGAGCAGATATAGACCGACGCCTCCGGGTGCAACGTCGGTAGCAGCGAGACAAGCCAGGACTCCGTGAATGCTTCGTAGTCTTCGTCGTCGATACGCCAGAATTTCGTGTCCGAAAACGACTGGGTCTGATTATACGGGGGATCGGCGATCAGCAGATCGACGCAGGTTGGCGGCAGCAGAGGTGCCGCCAACGCAACGTCCTGGTGTATTGTTCGATTGCGAATGTCGCTGACGCCCACCGGAGCCGACAACTGCAGCAGTCGTGCTTGAAATCGGCCCGTTTCGTCCTCGGCCAACCCCAATGATTGGTTGCGACTGGACAAACCGTATGCTCCTCGGTGTTTCAGGGTTCCGGGTTTCACCCTCCAGCGGACCAGCAGGGGCAGGCAGGGTTCGGTTTGGTAATGCCGGGCTCGCGACGCGAGTTACCGCGCGCTCCCGAGAAACTTGGTGTTCGGTGTTGGGTTATTGGTATTGGAGAGCCGGTAGATTGCAGTCATCCCTTTGGAAGGCGATCCATCGGCTGACCGATCGTCCTCCAGGGGCGGGTCCGGCTGTAAAGTTTTCCACTTCGGCGGACGGGAGTCCCGTTGGGACGGGACAACGTCCCTCACGGAATCAGCCCCGCCGCCGCAGGACTGACACATCGTAATAATCCGTCATCCGGCGGCTGGCGGAGACGGATCGCACCGCGAGTCGGCGGACGCTCTTCAGAAACTTGCCCGTGTCGTTCGTCGAACCGATGATTGCAGCGAATTGAATTGCCGGATGCGGCACTCTGTATGAGAGGCGGTTCCACCCGGCGATCCGCCACGCCGCAGTCCTCCGGCTCGCCCGTATCGCGAGAACTTCCACTCGGGATCCTGATATCCACTATAGTCTTAGCATGCCGTGACCGAAATGCCAGCAGATTGACCTTTCAAAAAACGCCGGGATCGCCGCGTATCCGGCCGGCGGTCGGTAGTTGGACGGCGAATTCCAGGAGAGTGTCGATGGATCGGAATGGTACGAAAAATGCGTTATTTTTGCTCGAATTTCCAACGCTTGTGTGGCCGCCATCGGGTCCCCAATGGCGGGGCTCCGAAAACAGTGGAAGTTTTATCTGTATTTTGTGACCTTGGGGTCTTGCGGTTTGAAAAAAGGATACTAAGTGTAACCTGATTATTATCGCCATAGGCGATGGGTGAAGTCGTAGTTTCGGTACCTCGCGGGATGCCGTCACGACTGCCGCGCCGGCGCTAGTGTCGTGTCACGGATATTCCTCAAACGGACGCGTGAGCCGTTTTGCCGTTTCATCCGCGCCGACGGCCGAAGGCGATGACAGCGAAACCAGTTGGATTTGTCTATTGTAGCATCACGTGATCCGTCGGCTGACGGATTGACACGTGGAACGTGACTCACGTGGCAGGCATCCTGCCTGTGTTAGCAAATGAAAGTACCGCTTTTCGGCAAATCCAACTGAGTTTTGCGACCATAGACCGCAGGCGATGACAAACGCACACTATGGATTGTCGATATTAAGGATTCGACGAACATGCGCTCAAAAATCCTGATCGTAGAGGATCAACGCAGTCTCGCAGATTTTATCACCGACGTCTTAGTCGAGTACGGCTACGATGTCGCCACCATAATTCCCTCCGGTTCCCCAGTAATCGATGAGATCCTGAAACGACAGTCCGACTGCGATCTGGTGCTCATGGACGTGATGATGCCGGGCATCAGCGGCCTCGGCATGCTGGCCCACGTCCGTGAGCACTTCTCACGGTCGGAGTTTCCCGTGATTATGATGACGGGGCTCAGCAACAGTGAGGACGTCGTTCGCGCCCTCGATCAGGGCGCCAATGACTACATCACCAAGCCCATAGACATTCCGGTCGCCATCGCCCGGATAAAGACACAGCTGCAGCTGAAGCAGGCCGAGGCACAGCTCACGGAGCTTAATGAGTCGTTGGAACGACGGGTGCGCGAACGTACCCATGAACTGGAGAAACTGAACGAAAAAATGGAAGCCGAAATCGCCGAACGCATGCGCACGGAAAATAAGCTGGTTCGGCTCGCATCGTTCCCAGACCGTAATCCCCACCCGATCATCGAGATCGATCTGGACGGCAACATTACCTACATCAATCCGGCAGCGAGCACACTATTCCCGGACCTCAGCCTCGGCGCCTCCAATCATCCGCTAGTCTCCGGATTGAGCGAATGGATCGATGAGATCAGGCAGGGCGAGCAGGGCTTTGCCATCCGGGAGATTGCCTACGATGGCGCCGTCCACGAACAGCATGTGTCGCTGGTCAAGGAATCCAGTCTGGTCCGCCTCTATCTCTTCGAGATAACCAAGCGAAAGCATGCCATACAAGCTTTAGCGGCAAGCGAGGAACGCTTCCGGTTGCTTGCCGAGAACTCGACGGACATGATCTCGAAACACACCGCCGACGGTGTCTACCAGTATGTCTCGCCGGCGTGCCGATCGCTGCTCGGTATGGAGCCCGGAGACTTGACTGGACACTCGATTTTCGAGTTCTGTCATGATAACGATTTAGACGACGTTCATGGCCGCTTTGCCGGGATTGTCAAACATGGCGATTCGACGACGCTCAAATATCGAATTCGCAAGAAGGACATGCTCTACACCTGGTTCGAGACCACCTTCACCGCGCTCCCCAATGCTGAGCCCGGGAAAATCAGCGAAATTCAAGCTGCCTCGCGGGATATTACACAACGGCTGCTGCTCGAAGAGGAACTGAACCAGTCGCACAAAATGGAAGCGATCGGAGTGCTGGCCGCCGGCATCGCCCATGAGATCAACACGCCCATACAGTTCATCGGCCACAATACACGCTTCGTTTCCGAGTCCGTGGACGAAATTCTGCAGTTCGTTCGCGAGTCCCGCGACCACGTCAACCCCGGGGACATGGACAATACCGCTGAAATACTGCCCGCGCTTCGTGAATCACTGAATCAATTCAATCTCGAGTATTTCCTGGATCAGATACCGCGGGCCTTGAACGAAAATCTCGAGGGAATCGATCGAGTCGTCACCATTATCTCGGCGATGAAGGAGTTTTCGCATACCGGCCAGGAACAGCAGCGGAAGGTGGCATTCGATCTCAACCGGGCGCTGCAGAACGCCGCTATCCTGGCCCGTAATGAGATCAAGTACGTCGCCGATATCGAGTTCCATCTGATTCCCAATCTGCCGCTGATCAGTTGTTACGCCAATGATCTGAACCAGGTGTTTCTCAATCTCCTCGTCAACGCCGCTCATGCGATCGCCGATAAAGTAGACACCAGCATCGGCGAACGCGGCATAATTTCCGCAACGTCACGGGTTGGCGGGGAGGCCATCGAGATATCCATTGCTGACAGCGGTTCCGGGATTCCCACGGAAATTCAGGATCGCATTTTCGAGCCATTCTTCACAACAAAAGACATCGGTAAGGGGACCGGCATGGGGTTGTCGCTCGCCCATGACATTGTCGTTAAGAAACATGGCGGTCGCCTGTCATTCAAAACCGAACTGGGCCATGGGACCTGTTTTACAATTTCCTTGCCGATTGAGGCGAAAAATTCCCTGACCACGGACAATATATAATTATCATGGAAAAGAAAAACCTGCTGTTCATTGACGACGAGGCGAATGTTCTGAATGCACTGAAGCGCATTCTGCGGAATCATACAAACTATTGGAACATGGATTTTGCCGGCGGCGTCGATGACGCGCTCGCCCTGATGGGCAGCACGGAGTACGATGCCATCCTGTCCGATGTCATGATGCCGGGAAAGACCGGCCTGGATCTACTGCAACACCTTGCCGATGACGAGCAGACGCAGGAGATCCCCGTCATTATCCTCACCGGCCTACAGCAGACGGACCTGAAGCGGCAGGCCTTGGATCTGGGCGCCGTCGACCTGCTGAACAAACCGGTCCAGCCCGAAGATCTGCTGGCGCGCATCCGCAGCGTCCTGAAGTTGAAATCCTATCGCGATGAGTTATGCCGGAAAAATGCTATTCTCGAGGAACAGCTCATCCAGGCGCAGAAAATGGAAATGATCGGGATACTCGCCGCCGGCGCCTTTCACGACATTCGCAACGTCCTGACCATCATCAGCAGTTACTCGCAACTGGCCAAAGCAGACCCGACACTGCTTCCCGATAGTGTTCAGAAGATTGACGAATCAATCAATCTGGCCAGCCAGTTCATGAGCCAGATCCTGCAGTTCTCGAGGCCGCAGGAAGGTGAAATGGCCCCATGTGATCTCGGCCCGATAATTTCACAGAGCTTGGTTCTTATCAAGAAATGCCTTCCGAAAAATATCAAGATTGACTGGCAGGAACCGCTCCTGTTGCCCGTTGTCAAGGTTAATCGTACACAGATCTTTCAGGTTCTCATGAATCTCTGCATCAATGCGGCGCACGCCATGGAGGACCCAGGAACAATCACCGTCGCCGCGGGCACTGTCGATCAGTGCCCCCAGACCGCCGTGCCCTCCAGCGAAGAGACCGCGAATGAATACGTGCGCGTCGTTGTTTCCGATACCGGATTTGGGATGGAGGACACAACAATTGCCAACTTGTTCGAACCGTTCTTTACGAAGAAGGAAACGAACAAAGGCATTGGCCTCGGCATGAATGTCGTCAATCGGATCATGACGACCCATGCCGGCCGAATCAACGTCATCAGCACGGTTGGTGAAGGGACCACCTTCGAATTGTTCTTCGCGGTGGCATCCCCGACGCCAATCTCCGCCCCTACAGACATTGAGCCAACCGAGTCCAATGCAGCCGCCGCTCAGCCTTGACAAAGGGTTATCCACGCCTCTTCTCGGATTCACTGCCTTCAATCACCTCCTCGGTTCGATTAAGGATACGAATGACGGATTCGAGACTCTGGATTCGTCCCCACCATATTTCCCAGTCCCCAATTTTTTAGCCACAGGCTGATACCGTAGGGACGTTATTTCCGTCCCTACGGCACTCACGTCCGCCTTGGGCGGAAACCGACGTAGCTACCCGAGCAAAGTCGGTCCGAAATTCCCAAGCCCCAGTCCCTCACTGGCGAACTACCCAAAGCTCGATCACCAATTCTCCCGCAGCAGTCCGGAGGGGCGCACTTAACACCGTTCGGCCATAATCGCGCTGTCCATCGAAATAAAGATAGGGATCGGTGTATGCAGTAGACCCCGTCGGCACGGCTGCATCACTGCCGCCGGTCTGACTCGCCCCTTGCACCGATACAGTCACCGTCAGTTCCCTTCCCGATGTCGCGTACCCGTCCGGCAACGCCGCCTCGACCCAGTGCACACCAGACGCGAGCCTTAACGGTACGCGCACTGTTTCGCCAACGTCCGTCGAAACGACGACGACATAGGCGCCCGCGGCTCGAATGCCCAACGGGAGTCGAAGCCGCATCTGCCGCGCCGCCGTGAAATCATCCGGAATCACAAACGTCTTTCGAACGGGTTGGACGACCGCCGCAGGTACCGGCGTCCAGCCCCCAAAAGACATGGGGCCGTGGTCCTTGAACAACGTCTCTCCACCGCCGACCGGAACACGGACGCCATTGGGGCGCACCCACCGCATCACGGTCCGCTCCCATCCGTGGCGGTATATATCGAATCCCCATCCGACCATCACGACGGACGCCGCCACCACCGTGAGCCCCGCAATGAGCGGCCGGACCGGACCGCCGCTGCGGTAGGTGCGGTATCTTTGCCAGATCCATATCAGCGCATACCCGCCGAACCCGCAAAGCAGCGGCACAATCGGCATGCGAAATCTTGCAAGGATGTAGAAGAGGACGATCGAAAAGCAATAAACAATGACACATCCGGCACTGAGAAGCACGGCGATGCGGCGCCGCCGTGTCGCCAGGCCAAGTATGATTCCAGCCAGGCCGAGGGCTCCGATCACGAGGAAATCCAACAGAATCACCGCGTGCAGAAGTGATGCGCGGACGGGCCGGCCGAATGTCGTCAACGCCACGTTGTTGGGGATTTCAGCTTTGTTCCAGAGCAGCAGCAGCAT
>CAUZRT010000159.1:0-7984 GCA_963582235.1 Lentisphaeria bacterium | reverse complement strand
TCGGCCTCCTCGCGGGAATTGCCTATAGTGACGGTATAGTCGTCTTCCTTGATGTTGTGCTGATACACCCCCCCTTCGTTGACAACGAAGATGCGGGAATTGGTCTTGGCTTCCAGCTTGGCTTTCTTCCGAGCCAATAGCACCCCGGCCTGGTGCGCCTGCTCGACTACTTTCGGATCGACAATGATTGTTCGTTCCATGGCATCGTCGGCAGACGACTTGTCGGGCGGCGGCAGCGGCAACTTCTCGGATGTTACGTCCTTCTCTTCGTTACTCATCAGTTGGAATCGGACCTCTCATTTACGCTCGGAATTAGGACCGAAAAATATCCTAGATAGAAACTATCGTGGCGATTCGTAAATTGCAAGTTTCGGAAAACTCATCTGGGCCATTTAATCTCCTAACTACTTGGCCTATTCGGCCACCGTCAGATGCCATCCTGAATCCCGTCAGCGCGACGGGCCGGACCCATTCCAGCCTGTCCCCGACGCTTGATTTTTGCCGGAATCGAATTTATTGTTTGTACGGTCATGATTCGACTCCCGCGGGTCGGAACCCCCGAACGTACAACCGGTTCCCGTCGCTTCGGGAGTTGCCGCCATAGGCCGTTCGCATCACTCACTGCCGACGCGCCGACCGCACGTACCTTCGGTCGATTGTCGCGTCAAGCTAATATTGCTAGCTGCCGCGACGCTCGTTCCCTCGCCGTCGTCGGCGTGCAAACATTTAAGGAACATGGCATGACAACACATGTCGTTAACCCACAGCTCCGCGAGTCGTTGGAGTACCAGTCGAAACTCAATGATATCTATCAACGGTTACAGTCCGTCGAGCGGTGCGAGGAGATCCTCTGGGAGCTGGAGCAGGGCATATTGGACCTTCTTCAGGCTGAACGACTGACAATTTATCAGCGTGATCGCGACGGTCGCGAGATCGTTTCCCGGTACCGGTCCGGAGAGGAAATGGTCGAGGAAATTCGGCTGCCCCTGAGCCCAACGTCGCTGGCAGGTTATGTCGCCATGAGCCATAACGCACTGAAGATCGATGACGCCTATGACGCCGCTCATCTGTCCGCCATTCACCCGCAGCTCAGTTTTGACAACAGCTACGACGCGACGACGGGATTTCTGACCCAGGCGATGATCGTCGTGCCGATCAAGTCCAAGGACACCCTGCTCGGTGTCCTACAGGTCATCAACAAGAAGGGCGGCGGCATCTTTTCCGATGAAGACCTGACCCAGGTCCAGGAAATTTCCGACCTCATTGGGCAGAAATTCTGTTTCGACCTCAAAACGACCCTGAGTCCCTTTGACCATCTGATACAGGAGGGACGGATCACCCTCGAGCAGTTGGAGGAATTGGAAAAGCGGGCGCACATGGAGCAGTCGTCGATCACCCGTCTGATGTCGCGTGAACTGGATATTCCTACGGAGGAGATCGGCGCCTCGCTCGAACATTTCTATCAGGTGCCATTTTTCGGCTACAACGCGAATTTGGAACCCGATCAGCGACTCCTCGAGAAACTGAATACCAGTTATCTGGCTACCAATCTCTGGCTGCCGCTGGCCGGTAATCAGGAGAAGGCAATCATCCTCATCGACGATCCTAACGATGCCGACCGCGTCATGGAGATACAGCACGTCCTGCCGGCGGCAAAGTACGAATTCCTGGTCGGCTTAAAGGAAGACATCCTCCGCTATCTGGGCTACGAGCTCGAGGAGGAGGAGGAGATCGAAGCGCCCGAGGCGAACCTGGATGATCTCATCGGCCAACTGCAGAACGAAGGTGTTGTCGGCGATGATTACGAGTTCGGCGGCACCACCACGGAACTCATCGACCATAACGCCTCCACCATCGTCCAGCTGGTCAACCGGCTGATCGTCGATGCGGTGGCGCTCAACGCTTCCGATATTCACATCGAACCGAGCAAAGATCGGGCCAACGCAAAATGCCGGATGCGGGTGGACGGCGTCTGCCGCGATATCCTGGAGATTCCGGCCAAAAACGTCCGGGCGGTGGTTGCGCGGATCAAGGTATTGTCGCGTCTGGACATTGCCGAGAACCGTAAACCGCAGGACGGAAAGATGGCGGTCAAGCTGCGCGGCCTGCCGTTGGAGCTGCGTGTCGCCACGCTGCCGACCGTCAATGGCGAGAGCGCCGTCCTGCGTGTGCTCACCGCCGGCGAGCCGCTCCCTATCGACAAACTCAATTTATCGGAGCTCAATTACGAGCGGATAAACAAACTGATTTCCCGCCCCCATGGGATTTTCCTGGTGGTCGGTCCTACCGGTTCCGGCAAGACGACAACGCTTCATGCCGTCCTCGGCGTGATTAACACGCCGGACCGCAAAATTCTCACCGCCGAGGATCCTGTTGAGATTACCCAGCCGGGCTTGCAGCAGGTGCAGGTGGCGCCTAAGATCGGCTATGATTTCGGTATGGCGCTTCGCGCCTTCCTGCGTTGCGATCCGGACGTCATTCTCATCGGTGAGATGCGCGATTACGAGACCGCCCATAGTGGCATCCAAGCGTCGCTGACCGGGCATCTGGTGTTCTCAACGCTGCACACCAACTCAGCTCCGGAGACCCTCACGCGCCTGCTCGACATGGGGATTGACCCGCTCAACTTCTCCGATGCCCTCATCGGCGTCCTTGCGCAACGGCTGATTCGGACGTTGTGTTCCAACTGCAAACAGCCCTATTCACCTAATGCGGAGGAGGTGGAAAAGCTCATTCGTGCCTATGGGGAGGAGAAATTTTCGGAATTGGCCGTTGATCCCGCCAATCTGCAGCTTTGCAAACCCGTCGGCTGTGAGGAATGTCACAACATCGGTTACCGGGGCCGCACCGGTGTCCACGAACTCCTTGAGGCGACGACCGAAATGAAGAAGTTGATCGTCACGACCGCCAAAGTCGGTGAGATTCGCGATCTTGCCGTCTCGGACGGTATGCGCTTGCTGATTCAGGACGGCGTGATGAAGATCATCAAAGGCGAGACCGACTATAAGCAGTTACTGCGCACTACATCACAGTGAGTGGTGCCAGGTTTCGGTCGAGCAGTTGTTACTGTTTCCTGGTTTTGGCTGCGCGTTCCCTCGTCTTCCGGCCGTTGGTCCCCTCGAAGTACCAGCATCCCTTGGCATACGGCAGGATGTCCGGGTCTCGCGTCTTGAATCTGTAACCATCCTTGTGCAGTTGCTCGGCCTCGTCAAAGGTGACCCAGATGCGCTCTCTCGGCTTCCGTACGGTCATCATTTCGGTCAACTTCTGTTCCAGCTTCGTGATCTCCTTCATGGCGGCCGCGATCGCGGCTATGTCGCCCTTCGGAAACGCATTGAGAATAATCTCATTCTGCTCGGACAGCTTCTTGTAAAGGGTCGCCTGCTTAAAATACTCCTTCGCTTTTCCCTGCCTGTGCTTATCCTTTGCATCCTTCAGCTTTTCCATTTTTGCCTTGGCACTCTTAAAGGCTTTGCGGTGATGGCGCCAGTCTTCCCTGTTGCCCTGAATTACATGGATGTAGGCCTTCTCTATCCGCTCCTGGATTGAAGGCCCCTTCGGCGAGCAGACACAGTACGCTGGCAGCAGGGAAAAGCCCACCGACAATAGAAGGTATCGTTGGTAAACCGGCATCAACGGCCTCGCGGGTATAGGGGTAACGGGAATGGAGAATAGTTAACCGCGAATCGAGGATGGCGCCACGCACCATCCATCACCCATTAATTCGACGTAATTAAGACTCGCAACACTAGATCTCGTCCCAATACTCATAGCGGACAAGTTTGAATTTATTCGTAAAAGCGTCGCGGTAAAGGATCGCCATGATCTTCTGTTCCGCCAGTATCCGGTCAACACCAGCATCAAACGTACCGCGTGTCCCGCCCTTGTACCCCGTGACCATATCCTTCACCACCTGGGCGACGACAATCACGGTGAAATAATTCTGGCGGACGGTGGTCAGCCCCACCGACTTGCCGATGATTTCTTCCTTTTCCCGATCGGTATCCTGCGCCGAGATGATCGATCCATCGGTGAGCTTGGTGACGCGCGCTATGGCGCCGCGATTCGTGAAAAGCGAATCACCGCTGCCGGACGTCGATGCGTTTTCGTATAGAAACTCACCGGCACTGAGACTGCCGATTGTGCCGGCCATCGCGTTCACGTTCGCCTCCGTCAACGCCGTTCCCGCCGATCCCGATGGATCCGCGTAGGTGCAGCCTAGCTTCACCCCGGTCAGTAACGCTCTCAGTACTTTGTTCGAATAGGTGTTGATATTGATCCGGCCCCGCTTTGAGACATCGGAATCCATTTTGACCTGATCCAGAATATTCGCGTCGCCCAGCGAATAGGCAGCCAACCCGGTGGTCGTGACGGTACTGTCGTTGAAGGTGTGAAGATTGATCGATTCCCACGCCGCGCCGCGATGGACCGCGCCCAGTTCCCACAAGGTCTCCATGGCGCCGTTGCGAATGTATGCCGTCGACACGTTCCAGGGCTCCGTTGCACCGGTTTCCGTATCCTTGTTGCCGCCCGGATTGGGATTGCAGACGCTATTCTTGGTCGGCGTTGGCGAAATAGTGCCGGCATTGCCGATCTGCCATCCCGCCGCTGTCCACGTCCAGTCACTGGCGCGGAGATTCTGCCGCGGATCATTGGTTTCGGCGGTAATCGCCCGGAAGTTGATGCCGTCGATCGTCGCTGCCGCCGGGCTCGAGTCCGTTCGGGCAAAGTCCCAGACGGCGGCGCCGTTGGTGAGCTTGGCACTGGTGACGGCGACGATGACGTTGCTCAGCGAGGCAGTTGCACCCAGGCTTGTGGTTTGCGTCAGGAGGCCCGTGCTGGCATAGCTTGTCGCCGCCACGTCCGACAGCGAATTCCAGGTAAATGTCGGATGCCAGTTGGAAGAAAGTCCGATTCCGTCGACGTTGACCTTGATTTCCAGCTCGGCGCCGGAACCGAGGGCCGTCGAAAACATGTTGACCAGCTCGGCGGCGCATTTCAACGACAGACTGTAATTGGCGCTGCTCCCACTGCCCCCATGCCCGTCACTGTCGCTATCGTTGTCGCTGTCATCGCTGTCGCTGTCATCGCTGTCGCTGTCATCGCTATCGCTGTCATCGCTGTCGCTGTCGAAAGCATCGTTGTCATTGCTGCCACTATCACTGTCGCTGTCGCTGTCGCTGTCGCTGTCATCGCTGTCGCTGTCATCGCTGTCGCTGTCATCGCTGTCGCTGTCATCGCTGTCGCTGTCATCGCTGTCATCGCTGCTCTCGGTTACCTGGGCATCTACATATATTTCATTAATGTACGGCACCTTTTCCAGGCCCATGTACGAGGGATTGTCGCTGTCGTCCAGGGTCGCATTGCTATCCGCATCGCAGAAATCGATCAGGTTGGCGATGACTTGGTTCTTCAGATAGATGGAATCGGGACAATTGGCCAGCCACGGAATACCGCCGTCGTTGGTCGCCACTGTATCGTCTGAATTCCAGTATTTGGCGGCGTTCGAGTCGATGCCCGACGATGAAATCGTATTGCTGAAGCCGGCCCAGTTGGCATTCTTCAGGTCGAATCGGTGCCGGTCATTGCTGATGTCATTGAATGCCTCGATGTCGTAACTGGCCGGAAACAGCGTCCGAACCACTTCCTTGATGTTGGCCGCCGACGAGGCGGCCGCCGTGGCCCGCTTGAAAATGTGAAAAACCGAGAGCCATTTCTTTCCCGATGGCATGTCGCCGGTTCCGACACCCGAGGGCTGCAGATCGGCTGCGAGGCTATTGCTGTCAAGGGCCGCCTGCAGGTTGATCTCCGTCATGTCGTTGCCGAATCGGCCGTCGCTTTCGGACCCCTCCGCCGTGCTACCGACAACGGCGCCCGGATCGATTTTGGCGCATTCATCGATTATCAAATAAAGAAGCCGGCCGACCATTTTGGTCGGATCATCCGGATCCATCGCCTTCAGCCAGCCGATGCTGGAGTCCAGGAAAGCCGATGACGTCGACGGCGTGAAGTCGACGCCTGCCATGACCACATTGAGTGCCATATCGACACCCGAAGTGTCGGAGCTCTGGCTGGCCCAGTAATAACGGCCATCCCACGCCGTGCCCTGCGTCGTTAAACCGAAATGTCCGGTCTGATTGGGCTTCGAACCGGGGAAAATGTTACGATCTTCATCCGGATCGGAAAACTCCATACTGATTTTGGCGTAGGCTTTCTGCAGCCCGGATTCGATCAGCAGCCGCACTTTGACGACGGCTTCGCCCAGTTGCGCTGTTGATTGATACTGTAGCGCCGTAGCTGCGAACGACATGGCAAGCACCAGCAGCAGCGACAGGATGCCCAGAGTCAGCAGCAGCGCGATCCCTTTCTCGCTCTTGCCGCGCAAGCGCTTGACAAACGCCTCGATATGACTGCGGTCCAGCATGGCAATGATCCAATAACCATCAACTTCCCATCACTGTTGCAGATGGCTGAGATAGAATATCTTTGTAAACGCACGCTGCGTTTTGAAACGCTCTTCCGGATCCGCGTGCTTCTTCGTTTCATCAAACAACGTCAGATTAACGACGGCGCGGGCCGGCATTGTGCTCATGTCCGAGCTGGCCGCAAAGGCATTGCCGTTGCCGTCGTAATACGTGATATTGAACGAGTCGACACCGCCCACAACTTTCTCAAACTGCTGGTAGTTACCGCCGGTCGTATTATTCAGATACCAGGCGGATTGCTGCCCGATAAAATCTCCCCAGTTGTTTGTGTCGTTGTCGCAGGTAATCTGGCGCTGCAGGTTGTACTGGGTGCTCGACGCCGATGAGTCGGTATGGTGTTTGTAGCTGATTTCGCACAGGCGCGACGTCGCCGAGTCATGCGGCTCCGTGCTGGCGATAAAACATGTATACAGACAGTCCGTCGAATCGGTCGGATTCGGGTTTCCCGTATACACGCCGATCGTGAATCCCGATTCCGTTGATGTCACCAGCGCCTGCACATCCTGTTCGAGAAGATCGAAAGCGACCCGCGAATTCTCGTAGATCCGTGACGTGCTCTCCGATAAAGTCCAGGCCATCTGCGCCGATGCCAGAAAGCGAAAGAGCATCAGCATCAGCAGGGAGACGACAGTCAGGGCCAGCATCAGTTCGACGAGCGTGAAACGGTTGCATCGGCACGGCCTGCGGCCCGCGCCGCGACGGCTGCTTTCCACCTGATCAGGCTCCGGATTCATTAACCTTCTGCTATTTACGGTTCGTGTTTGATCTCAGGCATCTTGACTTGCTGCTGAACCCACACACCGTCCCAAGGACTCCTCGCCCATGTCGGCCGGCAATGACAGAAAAAATCTGGAGGCGCGATGCCCGTGCCCCAGGCTTTTCTGTCTCGATGCAGGTTTGGGTGCAATATCACCCGCAAATTGCGACGTCAGCCGGGAGGCCGCAACCTCCTCATTACGGTGCCGAGAATGTGAACAGAAGAAGAATGTCCTGGAAATCTGTGGCCGGTTGCCCAATTGGGTCCGAGCCATATTCCACGCACACCAGAACCTGATTCGAATCGATCGAAACGTCATTATCCGAACCCAGATGCGTCATCAGCATTGACGTAATGCCGTTTTGGGCCAGGTAGCCGTCGAGTTCCGGAATATTGTCGCCGTTGCGCTTGACCCATACCCGGTTCGAGTTGCTGCCCGATGTTTCCACCGTCTTGAAATTGTTGTAGTACTGCATTGCTGGCGGCGGATTCGGGAATTGCAGCCAACCTTTGGTGCTCACCGACAGACCCGTGCCCGACGAAATCGCGTTGCCGTCCGTGGGGTACGAATAGCTGCGCGAGTTGTTGTTGTCGTTGACATTGCCGCTAATGGTCGAGGGTTGCACCCCGGCATCATAGGTCCCGAACGGCTCGTAGTTCGAATTCCCGACGTTGATCCTGACGGTTAGCGGCACTGCATAATGCGGCCCGTAGCTGAGGGCGCAGCCGACGACCGTCGCCG
>CAUZRT010000158.1:0-8003 GCA_963582235.1 Lentisphaeria bacterium | reverse complement strand
CCATCACAAGGATGTTGTCGGTCATGGACTCTCCGTCCGTGGCAATTCAACAAATGTGCAGGCAATAATTTCAATCCCGCTGCGGTACGTCAATTTCATGGGCCGGCATCGTGTTTTCAAGACGGCCGTCGATTACACGCACGAAAAGGAGATTCTTCTGGATATCCACAATACGGAGTGACAATGAAGCTTTTTGTCTACGATCACTGCCCCTACTGTGTGCGCGCGCGCATGCCGTTTGGATTCAAGGGAATCGACCTTGAACTGGTGACCCTGCTCAATGATGACCTCGACACGCCGGTGTCGATGATCGGCGAAAAAATGGTCCCGATACTGGAGAAGGATGACGGTACGTGGATGCCGGAGAGCCTGGACATCATCGCCTATATTGATGGTAACTTCGGCGGGGAGCCGGCCCTGGCGGAAGCCGCGGAGCGTGAAGACCTGGCGGCCTGGCTGTCCGACGCCAACGACGTCATGCGCCGTCTGACGATGCCGCGATGGGTGCAGGCGCCGATTGCGGAGTTCGCAACCCGGGGTGCTATTGATTATTTCACCCACGCCAAAGAGGAAACGATCGGACCGTTTGGCGAACAGCTCGAGGCGACCGACGCACTAAAGGGCGAATTGACCCGGGCGCTTCAAAAACTGGCGCCGATGATCGAATCGCCGCGTGCCGTGAGCGGCACGCTTTCCTACGATGACATCCGGCTGTTCGGCCATTTGCGCGGGGTGACGATTTTTAAAGGCGCCGAGTACCCGCCTTCGGTGCGCGCGTACCTGGAAACCATGGCGGAACTGTCCGGCGTCCCGCTCTACGACGATATCGCGATAGCGTAATCGGTTTCGACTCGCTGTGCGAGGAGTTGAAACCGGCGGCAAAATGCGTCGTTCGTGCCCTTGTCCAATAATTCGCGTTATTTGGCGTCAATTCACGGTTTAAAAAAACTCGAAGTTTCTTATGAACGACATCGCCATTGTAATGGACGAAATCAGCCAGGACATCGAAACACATTTCGGTCCGGGAGTCACAACGTCGCGGCAATGCGTGGATGGTTTGCAGAGAATTCTGGGAGAGATAACATAAGGGTTCACGTAAAAATAATTTCATACCGCATGCGGGACTTGCCCCTTTGACGTCATCTTCCGACGATGCTCGCTCGCGAGATCGGCGGCGTACCTCGGTACGACTGTGGTCTCGATCGGTCGCATCGGCAATCCGGCAGTTGACGGACTAACGCCACAACGGACGGTCCCGCATGCGGGGTGAAATTATTTTTATGTGAACCCTAAGAAAGCGAAGATCACCAACTCAATCGTGCCTGCTTCAAAAGCATTTCTCGGCCTCGATCTCGGTACCGGCGGCGCGCGCCTGCTGGCTGCCGATGAGACGGGGCGTGTCCTCGCCGAGAGCCGGGCCGACTATCCGTCGCCGGTCGCCGGCATGCCGGCGGACCGCCACGAACAGGATCCTCTGGACTGGTGGCTGGCGACCGTTGAAGCCGGTAGGAAACTCGCAACAGACCTACTGCAAAAGGGTCACCGACTCGAGGACATTGCCGGCTTGGCTGTCGACGGTACGTCCGGCACCATCGCATGTGTGGACGCCGCCGGCGAGCCGCTACGGCCGGCGATCATGTATAACGACGGGCGTGCCGCGGAAAGCGCCGCGGCGGTCAACGCGGTCGCCGCCGATCACTGTGCGAAACTCGGTTACCGCTTCGACGCTTCGTTCGCCATAAGCAAACTTCTCTGGATGCAGAAATTCGAGCCTGAGGTGTTGGAGAAAACGACCCATGTCTGTCATCACGCCGATTTCATTATCGGGCGATTGACCGGGGATTTCTCTATCTCTGATTACAGCAACGCGCTGAAGACAGGCTACGATCTCCTGGACGACGACTGGCCCGTCTGGATGGATCATTTCGCGGATGTCCGGGAGCGGCTGCCGCGAGTTGTCCCACCCGGCACGGTGATCGGGCGAATCTCCCCGGCGGCCGCCGGGGAACTGTCGTTGCCCGCGCATATCCCGGTCGTCTCGGGAGCTAGTGACGGCACTGCAGGCTGCCTGGCTTCCGGAATTCAGAAACCCGGTGACGCCAACACGACCCTGGGGACAACGCTGATTTTCAAGGTTCTGAGCCCAGGCATCGCACTCCATCCGGACGGCACCGTTTACTCGCACAAACTGCCCGGGGACTGCTGGCTTCCCGGTGCAGCCAGCAACACCGGCGGCCAATGGATCCAGCGACACTATCAGAATTCAGCGCTGCAAGCAATGGATGATCAGGCGGCGCGTCGCCTTCCGAACTCCCATGTTGCGTATCCATTGGCGCGTACGGGGGAGCGATTCCCGTTTCTCATACCGAACGCCGAAGGATTCTGCGAGCCGGAGCCGTTGATGGATGTTGACCGGTACGCGGCTTGTCTCCAGGGTACCGCGTTCGTAGAACGTCTGTGCTACGAGATACTGGATGACGTGACCGGCAGCCCGGGTGGTGATGTCTTCGCCACCGGCGGCGGCAGCCGCAGCGACGTCTGGCTCCAGTGCCGGGCTGACGTCACGGGGCGTGTATACCACCGTCCACAGGCACCGGAGGCCGCCCATGGCGCCGCTGTTTTGGCCGCCACCGGCACCCACTTTGAAGACCTGTGGGCCGCCATCAGGAATATGGTTCATATGGACAGAAGCGTTGCGCCTGACCCAGTCAGAAAAGAAAACTATAATGATCTCTACGGGCGCTTTCGGGACGAACTGAGACGGCGAAAATATCTACCCGAATTGTGAATCGATACAGGACCGGACGGCGATCGGTCCGACGGAAATACCATTAGCCCCGCGATTCATTAGGGATTGTTCGTCCGGCGTCCAGTGCGTCGCGCTGACGCGACGCACTGGGCGCCGGACGAACTAAGGCTGCGACAACCATGTCCATCGACTTTTCCATCTTCAAAGCGTGCGACATCCGTGGCGTTTACGGTGAGACATTCACCGCCGATGCTGCCCGTCTCATCGGGCAGGCGATCGGCACTGACGTCGACGGTGCCGAGATCGTCATCGGCGGCGATGTTCGCACAAGCACCCCGGTCCTCAAGCAGGCAGTCGTCGAAGGACTCGTGGCCACCGGCTGCCGCGTTACCGACATCGGCACCGTGCCAACGCCAGCACTTTATTTCGCCAAACGATATCACAGCTTCGACCATGCGCTCATGGTGACGGCATCGCACAACCCGCCGCAGTACAACGGTGTCAAGCTCATGCTTCACAACGTACCGACAGTGCCCGTAACCATGGAACGGCTGACGGACTGTATCAAGGGTGGTGGCTTCACTCCCAGCCGGGGATCGAGCCAATGGCGGGAGATCAACGCAGCCTACCAGGATTGGCTTATTGACTTCTTCAAGGATCGATTCGCACGCTCGCTGACGATACTCGTTGATGCCGGCAACGGCAGCTACGGTCAAATCGCACCGGCAGTGCTGCGCCGTCTGGGCCACACTGTGATCGAGCTGAACTGCGAGTTGGACGGCACGTTCCCGAACCGTGATCCGAATCCTGCTGTCTTCAAACATCTCACAGCTGCTTGCGAAGCTGTTACAGCGGCGAGCGCCGACGTTGGTTTTGCCTTTGACGGCGACGGCGATCGGGTGATCGTCATCGACGAGACGGGGTGTCCTATGGCCGCCGATCGCATGGCCATCCTTTTGATCCGTAATCTGTTTCGATCCGCAAGCGGATTTTCGGTCGTCTATGATCTGAAGTCCACCGAATTTGTCCGGCGCGAAGTCAAGGCGCTCGGCGGTCATGCGGTCATGGAGCGATCCGGCCATAGTTTCATTCGCTGTCGGATGATGGCCGACGATGCCGCTTTCGGTACCGAGGTCAGCGGTCATCTCTTTTTCAAGGAACTGGATTACGGCGATGACGGCTTGTACGCGGCATCGCATGTCGCGGGCATCGTCGCCGCGGCAGATCGGCCGCTCAGCATTTTGATGGCTGAAATCCCGGTGCCTGTGATCACCCCTGACATGCGAATCAAGCTGGACCCGGAACAGCGGGATGAGGTTCTCGAGGCGTTTCGCCAGGCATTCACGGATTGTCCGACAAGCGATGTCGACGGGATTCGGGTCTCCTGGCCGGACGGTTGGGCGCTCTGCCGCCACAGCGTCACCGAGCCGGTCGTCACCCTGCGATTCGAAGCCGACAACCGGGAAAAATTGCAACGCATAGTCAAGGAAGTCGGTGACGCGGTCCCGGAGCTCCGGGAAGAGATAGAGCGGCAGGTGAAAGGATTCGGCACATGGTAGCGGAACACCGGCGATTTTCACTCGCTGCCGGCACTTACGTGTTATTCGTGTCACGCGGTGCGCGACCTATCGGCGCAAAACTTGGTTGGATTGCCAATGTGGAACTGGCGTCTTGCCTGTTGTTGCTGGTCCACCGGCGAGACGCCTGCCACGTGATGCTACTTTCCTGTAATCCAAAATAACTGCTCGGTTCGGATCAGGCAACGTTGCCGGGCGTTGAACCCGTGCTTCGAGTACTGGAATAATCACTTGTAGATAAAATGATTGGGGAGGGAATTGCTTCAATATACCAATCACATGTGGTGTCGATACGAAAGGCACATCCGAAGATTCTTTCGACACACGGAGGTGCCTACGCTGCCGTGGATCAACTTCAACCGTCACGACATCCGATTCGCAACAATTACCAACGATTAGTTTTTTACTCCTATCATTTTGTCCATAATTATTTTGTCTACCCGATCTTGATCACACGGAAGTTTTCGAGGCGTCCCGATTGACTCATTCAGGTGGGCCTCGTTGTTCGTTGGGATCGGGATGCGGCGTGACAAACTTCGAGAGAAAGCAAGTGTCCAGAAGATAGCTCATAAGCACACCTGGCGACCGGGATCTCGATCACGATTGATTTGAATTCCTGATCCCTGTAATGGAGAGTTTAGCAGAAAATCACTGATATTGCCGTTATTCGGGGCCGCGGCGTTGACGTCGTCGTCCTCGTCGTCGCCTACCTCGCCGTAATCCGGCATGCGGAATTGCCTCGATCGGCCACAGCTATTGATCCACCACCGCCGCCGGGCGCCGGGTCTGGGCCGTTGACAAGCGGACTGGCTCTACAATGTGGGAGGCCGCGTCACCGTTGTGTCATAATTACGCTGTTGATCGGGTGTGATCTTCACTGGAGCCATTACTGCGCGTCGCCGGACTTGATGCCGTAGCCAAGCATGGCGCCGCCGTCGGCGGCGATGGCTTGGCCTGTGACGAACGATGATTCGCCGGATGCCAGAAACGCACACACCTCGCCGATCTCTTCAATGGATGCCATACGCCCGATCGCCTGGAAGTGCTTGACCATTTTCAAGGCGCCGTCGGGGTCCGGGAGCGACTCCGACCACTCCTGCATCAGGGGTGTCATGACACATGACGGGCAGACTGCGTTGACCCGTATGCCCTCAGGTGCCAGATCAATAGCCAAAGCGCGCATCAGACCAAGTTGGCCGGACTTACTGGCGGCGTATGCGCAGGCGTCACCCTGTCCAATCAGGGCGACTTCGCTCGAGACAATAACGATGTTGCCGTTTGACGCCCGCAGATGCGGCACCGCGTATTTGCAGCCCATAAAGGTGCCGGTTAGATTCAGCCGCAGCTGCGCTTCGAAGTCCGCGACACTGGTCTGCTCGATGGTCATTGCCGGCGGGTGCCATCCGGCGTTATTGACAATGCAGTCGAGCCGCCCATGGGTCTCGGCGGTGCCTTCGATTACAGACTGGATGTCCGCCTCGACGGTCACGTCGCATCGTTGAAACGATGCCTTGCCGCCCGTGTCGGTGATTGCCTGCGCGGCGGTGCTACCGTCTGCCTCATCCTTGTCCGCGATCACCGCGTGACAACCGTGTTCTGCGAAGACTTTGGCGCACCCGAAACCGATGCCCTTGCCGCCACCTGTGATGATTGCGATATTGTCCTGCAGTTTCATGACGTCTCCTCATTTGATTTCTGTTCGAGAATGCGCGTTGCGGCCCCGCCACGCTTAATACCGGCCGTCGTCGAATCGGAGCGGTACCAGGCCGGCCGCGATTCCACAAATGACGAGGCCAAGCGCTTGAACCAACGATGTATGGCGAATCCACCATCTCATGGTGATTACGCACTTATAATTTTTTGATAGCCAACGCTATCAGAAAATTATGAGTTCATGCTCTGACTCCTTGCCGCTGACCACATCCCGGGCCCTGATCTTCCATTGCCCGGCCGGATCGTTGTAGGCGAACGGCAATCGGCCCTCGTAGCGGCCGCTGAGTGCGAGGACATTACGGCACAGCGGCTCGACACCTCGGCTGTCGGCGTCGACAACCTCGATGCGCAGGACATGGTCGCCGACGGTGTCGCCGCTGCCGTGCACCTCAACGGTGAACGGCAACAGCTGCCCGCGTTGTGCGGTGTCGCCGCTGGTGATGGTGACGGATTCGACGCGATAGGGAAGGCAGGCGAACAGCAAGGGCCGGCCGGGTGCGGGAGCAGCGAAAGGCACGGTGTCCACCCGCCCTCGATACTCGCGGGCGAGGACATCGTATGCATGGGCCGGTCGCCCGGTCCGCAGTTGCAGCGGTGCGCCGGTCTCGAGATCGGAGCTCAGCGTTCGATGCAGTCCGAAATACTCGATCGGCCCGCATGTATATCGGAAAGTCTGAAAGCCGTTGGCTCGCTCATCACCGGCAGTGATCTGATAGCGACGTTCGACGCCGGCGCTCTCGAGCAGTGCCGAGATCAGCCGCCGGTTGTCCGCTGTCAGCTCCATTCTCGCATTGAAATTGCAGTAGATCGCAGACCCCATACCGCCCGGACGTTGGACGATCGCCGGCGCGCCGTCGGCAAAGCGGGCGAGCACTTGTGCCTCGACGATATCGAAAGGATTGCAGGCCGTGACCGCGGCGCTGATACCCTCGAGTGCAGACTGTTCGACGCCGGTGAGTATTTTCGGTTTCCAGCTGGCCTCCTCGCCTCGGAAGTTGATGCCGAAGATGTCCTTGAGTTGCTTTTGATCCGTGCGGACTTTGCCGTAGCCGTCCGTTATGCCGACACGGGCGAAGCCGATCACCGTACCGCCGGATTCCAGGTAGTACTCGAGGGCCTGCCATTCCCGGTCGCTCAACGAAACGGTGTCCGGCATGATGAGAACGCGATTGCGCGTGGCCTTGCCGCGCAGGAGCTGACGGGCGACCAGACGCCGATAATCCAGACCGTCTTCGCAGATGAATTTTCGTACATCCCATTCGCTCGAGGAGACGGAATGTCGGAACCTATTTTTTTCGTAGTAATTTCTCATCATCGATGCTTCCGAGAAATAAACGGCGATATCTCTGTGCCGGGTGCTGGTCAAAAATATTTTCCCGACACCCCGCGTGAGGTCGTGTGTCAATGACCTGGCCAATGCCGTGAACCCGTTGTCGGCAAGCGTAGGATGGAGTTTCTGATAGCTGTAGCCGGCGTACGTTGAGGCATCGTTATTGATGGTGTAGTAGAACGGTCCGTAGAGTTGTCGAAACGCCATCCACCATACTTTGAACCAGTAGCGGTCGGGCTCGAGATCCAAATAGTCATAGCCGAGATAGAACCCGATCTTCATCTGCGGCGCCGTGTCGGCCAACAGCTCCATTGTGGTTGACATGCCACGGTCTTCGAGCCGGCGCGGCTGGTACTCGATGGAAAAGGTTGCGTCCCGGCCGAGCAACGCGCGGTTGAAGCCGCCGAACGGGTTGATGCCGTATGGCCCGCAATTGTATCCGGGATAGGCGCCCGGGTCCGCTTTGCGAATGCTTTCGTTGAAGCGTCGCTGCATACCGGCGTAGACCTGTTCCATGAAGAGCCGGAAATCGATCCATCGTGACGGGTTCGCGAGGTCGCCGGCGCCATCCTCCCAGCGCAGGGGTCCGACGTCGTTCCAGGTCGTGAAGTTTGTGCCCCATTGATCGTTGACG
>CAUZRT010000157.1:0-8015 GCA_963582235.1 Lentisphaeria bacterium | reverse complement strand
CGTTCAAGCCGGCGGCATCCGCTGCTTTAGCGGTCAGCTCGCGGGCGACAGCATCGAACGACGCCGGCACGGTGAGGACGATTTCCTGTTCCTGGAACTTTGACTCTTTATCCCGTTTGGCGATGGCGTAATTCCAGACATCCCGCACATGTTCCAGATATCGACGCGCCGCTTCCACGGGCGACAGCTTGCGGTCGGGATCGTCGCGATTCCAGGGCAGAATAGCTAACGACCGATCGACATTGGCAGCGCAAAGCCACGATTTCGCCGAGGCTACGGTTTTTGCGGGCTGGCTTGCGGCGTTCTTGCGGGCCAGGGCCCCGATACAGAAATCGCGGTCCTTCGACGACCACGGCACATTGAGACTGCCCGCCTTATAATCCTCTTTATCGGGCAGGTACATAAATGAGGGTAAGGTCTCGAATTCATCGGTCTCGCCCATATTCGACACCTGCGTGATCGAGAGCAGCTGAGGTGTGGCTTCCGCGTCCTCCGTCTGGAGATAGGAGACGGCCGAATTCGTGGTGCCAAGGTCGATGCCGATGATGTATTTTGACATGATGGAAACTTCCGTGTAGGATCATGGACGACGGACGATGGAAAATGGGTAGCCATTGTTCCATCGTCCATACTCCGACTCACATCTCCACTTCGGCGGCCTGAATAATGGCCGGATCGATTTTTCCGCTCCGCGTCGGAAAATGGATTTTGGCGGCCTTCCAGCCCTTGTGCCGCAGGATACCGGAATACGGCGGCTCTTTCGGCACATTTCCGGTTAACTTTACGGCCGAAGGATCAAAGCCGTCGGTGACCTGGAACGATTCGCCTTCGATGGCTTCGAGTACCGGTTCGATGTGGAAGTTCTCCGTCAGCACTTTGCCGCAGTCGGCGTGAATCTGGCGAACGGCGGTGCCGATCTGTTCATCCGGATAATCCTCGATACTCTCCTTGAGAAAGTCGATAAGCCGCCCTTCCCGCTGCAGGAGAATGAGCGCGTACACGGCGCCATCCTGGAAGGGTTTATCGAGATCGACCGCTACCGATTTTTCGTCTCTGGGCGCTTTGTCTTTTCCGGGTTGATCTGTGGGCGGTGCGACGGGTTCAGCCGTCGCCTCCAATTCCTGTCGGTCGACGAGATCGGCGCCCGTCAGGACGAGCCAGAATGCCTTAAACGCAGCGATCAGATTTTTCATTTTTGTGCATCGCTCCCTGATTCTGAATAAGGTTGGCGTGCGTCAAACGTGTAGAGGGGCTGGCAATCGTGGAACGGCGGGTCGCGGTGGCATTCGTGTCGTACCCACCGGGAAATGGTCCCGATTGCCGGCAGTTCAGCGGAGATCAGTGACCGTGGCCGTGGGTCTAGCTTTGGCAGGCAAATACCATCACGTCGTAACTGTAATCCAGAAAATTAATGTTTCCAGAAGATTTTGCAGAGCCTCTCCTGCCAGCGAGTGACCGCCGTGAATTTGTCAGAGAGAGTCATCCGCGGGCTCTTGAATCAACTTCTCCGGTTTGCTCACCGCATCAGTCTGCCAGCCTTTCGCGGTGCGGACATCGATAAAGAACAGCGTCGCGGCAACAGCGGCGACCGGAAACATCAGGACGCTTACGACCGGGACGAGCAGTGTGCCTTGGAGCACGGCCCCGAGCACGAGTCGACGCTTTCCGCAGCCATCGAGAAACTTGGCTTTCCGTCTGAACGACCAGCCGCGCCGGGCCATCGGTAAGTCGAGAAAATCAAAGGCGAGAAACCAGGCACCCAAGAGAAAGAACGCCAACGCGCCAATGACCGGGATCAGCAGGAGTGGCAGGCACAGGGTCAGGATCGCTAGTTTGCGGACCATGCAGACAATCGTCGACGTCAGGCCGGTCCATAGCCCGGTTAGGAATGGGACGGATTCGGAATATCCCGTGACAATGATTTCCACGCGTTCGCTGATCAGATCCAGAAATGGCAGACAGACAATGCTGTTTACCTGCACGAAAGTGAGATAAGCCACGATCAGAAAGACGACGACAAACGTAATGTTGAGCAGGAGTGTCAAAGCACTACCCCAAACACCCCAGCCGTCGATCCAGACGAGATAACGATCGAGCAGCCGGTTGTAACCCCATAGCGATACCCTGAGCATCGCCGCGAAAACCACGGCCGTGACGAAAATGCTCAAAAGGGAATAGACGAGCAGAATGGGATTCTGACGCAGAATTCGGAGTGCTCGGAAGAGGAGGTTGTTCGCCCATCCGCGTTTTTCGGCAGCCTTCGACGCGGCGTTGCGATCCGTCGGCTGATGGATCGTCGGTGGGTCATAACCTGAATTGCTTGTAGCCATCCCGTCCTCTCAAAGATTCGGGAATCCACCGTGGCGGAGAACTAAATTCTTAATCTCTCCTCTTAACCCCAATGCCGCATGGATTAAAAGGAGAGATTAAGAGGTATGGTTCCTGCCTGCCAATACTAGCAGCGCCAGAACCTGACTGAATACTGAACACTGAATACTGATGTTTCTTGAGGATGTATCATTCCTTAGATTCCGGAAGAAAAATGTAGGCCACCGGGAACGTGTTGCGGATAAGCGTATAGACCGATTGCACCGCTTTGTACGGCGTCTTCAAGCCTGCGAAAAAGAAAACGGTGTTGGTACCCCAATCCTCGGCCTTCTTCGCAAGCGCCCGAACATCGGCAGCGTTGCTGTATGGATACCGGGATGCCCGCAGCTTCTTGCCGTCGTCGGAAAACTCTTCCTCCACACGTACGAATTTGCCGCGCAGGCGGCCGGCACTCACATGCACCTCGAGCGGCTGGAACATGCGCGTGGCGCGCGTTCGCCATTCCGGCTTCGGCAGAAAGGCTTCGTAATAGCAGTCATCCGGGCTCGGCTCGATCCGAATCAATTCGCGGGCAACAATCGGTGCGAGAAACTGAGAGCATTGCCGCGCCGCGCTGAGAGGCAGCTCGGCTTCGAAGCGAACCTGGAGGAACGGATCCTTGTTCTCTTTGATGGCGCGATCCAACTCGTCGAGAACGTCAGGGAACTCCCCATCCATGACGGTCGTCTGTTCCTTGCCTTTGGCCAACTCGACGCGAAAACCCTCGGTCACCGTGCCATCAGCTCGGACGACGGGCCGGACCGTGAGCACATAATCGACGACCCGCGCTTGCCCCTTCGGCAGCTCGGGTCGGAGCCGAATGCGGAGCCGCTGTCCGGCTTGGAAGAGGACATTCGGATTGGGCACCAATGAACCGTACACGTCTCCCTGATTCGCCCGGTAGGGGACATCCAGCACAGTCCAGCCGTCGTTATAGGTTGTGGCCAGGTTGCCCATGACATCCGCCTGGTAAACATCGGCGGCGCCGGCGTCTTCGGATTCTGTGCGGCGAGAGCCGACGAACACCAGGCCGGACGGGGGCATCGGTTTCCTGGTGCGCAAGTCGAGGACCGCCGATTCCGCAGGAATCCACTGTTCCTCGGCTGCGTCCCCACCGGCATCCGCCCGCAGTATGGTCATGAGAACGCGCTCGCCCTTCGGCCAGAACCGATTTGCCTCAGGTTCGATCGGGCGTCCGGCCTTCATGCCGACAAATTCCAATGCTCTGTGGACGTCTGAAGGTGCAACCGGGGTCACGGCGAGGGACTCGTAATCTTTGCCGTTGCGGCCGACGACGAAAAACTCGACCGGCGACTGATCTTTCAAGCCGACCGCTGCAGCCAGGAATTCGATCGTGTGATCGTTGCGGTTCGCCGTCAATCCGGCGGCCAGTTGATAGCTTGGGTCGTTGCCGAACGTCCGCATGTTTGTCTGATGCTCGTCGGCAACCCATGCGGAAAAGGCTTCCGTGATCAACGGTGCCTCGGCGAACACGGCGGCCGCCATCAGGGTCAGCGTGGCCGCGAAACCGTATCTTAAAGAGAAGTAATTCATCTGGGTTGACATGCCCTTCCTTCGGGTTCCAAAAAAACCTCTCGATTGCGAGCGAAATTAGCTAAGTTCTTATTATATTAGCTTATTATTTGCCACGTTTCGCCGGCCTGCAACACGTGTCTTGCTCTAATCACTGCGCCATATGTCCGATTCATTGCTCTCCACTCATGCTGTCCCGGTTCGGGAACGGCTCATTGTGGCCCTCGACGTCACGGGGCCGGCTGCTGCTGCGGATCTAGTCGATCGTCTCGGTGAGTCCGTGCAGTTCTATAAACTAGGCCTGCAGCTTTTTATGGCAGGCGGCTATTTCGAGCTGGTCGACCGTCTCCGTGACCAGGGGAAGCAGGTCTTCATCGATCTCAAGTTCTTCGACGTTCCGTCAACGGTCGGCGCTGCCGTTGAACAATTAAGCGAGCGCGACGTCTCCTTTGCAACGGTTCACGGCAACGATGCCATTTTGCAGGCAGCGGTGGACGCGAAGGGCGATCTGAAAATCCTAGCGGTCACCGTCTTGACGAGCCTCGACCGCGGCGACCTTACGGATCTGGGATTTCAGTGTGACGTCGAAGAACTCGTCCTCTCCCGCGCGCGACGCGCCCTTGCACTTGGGTGTGACGGCGTCATTTCCTCAGGGCTCGAGGTCCCGAAGTTGCAGCTGGCGCTCGGGAACGGCTTGCTATTCGTAACACCGGGCATCCGGCCGGTGGAGAATACGATGCGCGATGACCAGAAGCGCATCGTCGATGTCCGTACGGCCTTCCTCAACGGCGCCGACTACATCGTCGTCGGGCGTCTGGTAATCAATGCTGAAGACCCGCGGGCCAAGGCCGAAGAGATCCAGCAGATCATCGCCGCCCTTTTCAGTTAACCATCACCCGTTGGCCGTCCTACGCCGGCCGCGCGTTAGCGCGCGGCCCAAAGCATCCCACGCTTCTGAATGTCAAGCGCCTCCGGGACGTCGAAATCGTGAGCCTGGTGGCCGAGGCTCGAATAGAACACACGTCCCTCACCCCCACATGCGCTTCCACACGACCGGCATGACACAACCGCTCACCCACGGCGCGACGTCGGTGTTGAAGGTCGTTGTTGCCAGTACGTGATTTGATGGATCGACGTGCATGTAGTACTGCTCCGATCGAATTTTAAACGCGTTGACATCCCGCATGATCGGATCGTCAGGCGTTATTACGTTGACCTCGTAATCGACAATGTCGCCGGGATGGGCCACCCATTGGCCGCCCACCATCCACTGGTATTCTGTGTTGTTCCGGAAGGCATCGCCCATGCCGCCGTGCCAGCCGCTGATGCCAACGCCGCTGGCGACGGCGTCGAGGAGTGCCTTTTCCTGCTCCCCGGTTATGGTTCCCATGGTCCATATCGGCACCACCAGGCTGAGCGCCGCCATTCGGTCGGTGTCCAGATAGCTGTCAAGGGTGTCGGAGATCTCAACGTCGAATTCGGCTGCTGCTAGGATCGGCGCAAATATATCGGCGCACTGTTTCGGCTCATGGCCGTCCCAGCCGCCGCAGACGAGCAGTGCTTTTCGTGTCATACGTTTTCGTCGATTGCTGTACTTCCGATACGTGGACATAGGCGTTTCTCGCCTGGGGCGGTCAGGCAGCGCCGACGGCCGTAATAGGTTTGAGATTACGGGTCTCAGCGCCAGATTCCGGTTGTCCGGTGTTCAACCTGCGAGAAACAAATTGTTCTTGTTCTCGTCCTTCGTCCTCGTCCTCGATTGCCAAACGGTTTCGAGGACGAGGACGAAGGACGCATAGGTTACAGGCGAGGACATTACCAGCTCCGCGTTGGCGGGGCTAGGTCCGCCGGTGGTGGAAAATTCCGATTCGTTCAAGGGACTTCGATGAGATCGTCGAAACGCTCCCGGCAATTGGCAGGCAACATCGTCGTCGCTCCCACCTCGACAATTGTTCGATTGTAATCACTGTCGAATGTATGGACGGGTTTGCCGTCGGCAAGTAACTCCCGGCAGAAGGATACGGTGCTACTGTCGGCCGCGGCGCCGGCAATGAAGACAGCGGTCTGCCTGCTCGGCGATAAAACGGTTGCAGGCCCGCGAAGTCGCTGCCGTTACCCGCCGTTCTTCCGGCGGAAAGGGCGACAACAGCAAAAGGCGTCCGGCCGCAAGCGGCGCTTTATACTCAGGGGGGACGCGATACGATTCCAAGGTGCGTGCCGGGCAGATGATAAGCGGATAAGGGCTTCGTAGCAGCAACGGCGAGGCATTCCCGTTCGACCGGCGAGTGAAAACCACTGATGGCACAGATCCCGTTGTCACGGATTTTCTGAACGAGATTGTACGTCTTGTCGATCAGATCGCCGGGGCATTTAACGGAACAGAACAGCGCCAGCTTCTTCCGCTGCAGAATTGCTCGATTGCCGCGTGCCAATACATTCGTCATTTCCGATAACTGGGAACCACGAATTTATTATTCCGCTTGAAACGGATATGGACGTTGCGGGCGCTGTATGTTCTGCCAAACTTGGTTCGGACGATAATCCAGGTGCGCGGTGGCCTGTCGGAAAGTTCCTCCGTATCGACGGTAACTTTATATACTTCCTCGTGGCCGGGTTCAAAGATGACTTTGGCGGGCCCCTCGATCTGCACCGGAACCCCGTTTTTATTGATTTCCAGTTTGATTATCTCGATGGTTTTCTGCCCCTGATTCACGATCCGAAGCTCCTCTTCCAAGCTCGCAAACTTGCCGGTCTCTTCGTTGTAGTCAGAGATAAACCCGGTTGGCGTAAAGAGGAGAATGGGGTGGATGTTGGCCGTGAATGTGATCAACTTGACCCGCCTTTCGATGTCGTTGGTCGTCACCTTTACGGTTTTTTTGACTTCGCCCGACAGACCGACGGGCGTAAACGAGATTGTCACCACCGTTTCCTCGCCCGGTGCCAGCTCTTCCTTTGCCGGCTTTGCAGCCGTACAGCCGCAAGTGCCTTTGACTTTCTCTATTTTGAGCACCTTGTCGCCGGAGTTCGAAAGAATGACGTCCCGTGACACGCGACTAATATCGTCCATCTCTCCGAAGGTAAATGTCGGCTTGTCGATGGACAATAACTGGCCAAAGCTGCTGCAGCCGACGACTGCCAGTATCAGGCAACTGCTGAGTTTGTTCATGACGTACTCCTGTGAGACTTTCCGCCACGGCGGATCAGCCTGTGGCTGAAAATTTCAGTGCCGTCGTCGGATTTTTATTTAATACGTTGCGGACGAAAGTGTTGTAGCCATCCGTCAGCTGACGGATACCCCAGCCGTGCCGACCCGTTACATCCCGGCGCTCCAGCACTGACAGCAAACGGATGCCGAACCGCCAAGTTTCTGTCATCCATAAACCGCCCGCGTTGCGCACGGTTCCGACGCTCCCGAGAAACTTGGTTTTCGGTGCCGTACACATTACGTAATAGATCCAGTTCAGCCCCATTGCAATACCATGGGTGTTTTTGCGGAGTCCGCAAAAATATAGCGCTTTCCGCCTGAGGCGGGCTGGCAGCGCGTCGCGGACACCTCTTGACCGTTATTCCGGTAGCCACACTCGGAATCGATTACGAGCTGACATCGATAAATGGTTATCGATGTCGCTTAATAATACTGCACCGGTCCCATCGGGTACTGGAACTCGTGGACGGCGAATACCCAGGTTGCCTCGCCGAGGAAGAACAGATTGATGGGCGAATACGTCCCGCGGGTGCTGTCATAAATGAGCGCGTCGCCGAACCGACCGCCCCCGTTCACGGACGTCGTCGGCAGGGGCCATTGATCCTCGAACGGTCCCACAAAATTCCAGCCGAGACAGAAGGGCAGGAGGTTTGTCACTGGTGTATAGACATCGAAAACGAAATCCGGCCGTGCGTTGGGCACGAAGGTCCAGAAGGCGGCGCCGGGCTGAATGTCGAACAAGCGGACATAGAGCTGCTGCTTTGCATCCCAGCCCCAGGTGGTGGACTCAAACCCGAACAGGAATTTCGGGTGCCATTGGACGGCTTCACCCGGAACCGATATGGAGTTGAATCCGGCCTCGAGCGGGCGTGGGAACGAGAACCGCTGTTGATCGTTGGTGTGAAACTCA
>CAUZRT010000156.1:0-8029 GCA_963582235.1 Lentisphaeria bacterium | reverse complement strand
TTTTCCAGAGCGCATTGACGGCCGGTACCATTGTTTCCATCGGCCGGTGGGCGCCATCAATATTCGTAAGCTGGCCATCGTCGCGGCATCATCGCCGGACCTGATCGATTGGGGGCAACATCGGTATGTTCTCGGTTGCTCGACATCCGGCTGGCGCTCGAGCCGCATTGGCGCCGGCACGCCGCCGATTCGCACCGCCGCCGGCTGGCTGAGTATCTTTCACGGTGTCGAGAAACCCGCGGGCGCGGCGATCGGCGTCTACACGGCGGGTGCCATGCTTAATGCGCTTGACGATCCATCGCGCGTCATTGCCGTATCTGAGGAGCCGTTTTTTTCCCCGGAGCGAGAGTTCGAGGTGAGTGGCTATGTGAACCGCGTTGTCTTTCCCACCGGTATTGTCACTGACACGACGGATCCCGACCGCATTCACGTCTATTATGGCTGCGCGGATTACGGCGTCGCGGTTGCAACGTTTTCGATCGCTGCGATTCAGCGATCATTGAAGCGCGTGGGGTAGGGCGCTAATTTTGCAATGCAAAATTAAATTACCTCGAGTGCATCGCGGTCCGGCAGGGGTGGGAAGGGTGTGGCGGGCAGCGTCTGGTACCAGTACGCGACCGAGGTGATATCGTCCTGCAGCGGCAGATAGCGCGCTCCGCTGCGCCAGCCAATGGCCTGCATGGCGAGACCCGGATGTCGCTGGCGAAACGGATCGGGTCCGGGATATGAAACCGGTAGAGCCCGTGACGGTTGCCGGGGCTGCCGTCGCAATTGCCGATGGGGTAGCCGAGGAACGGCGCTGAAAACTTTTCGTCGAAGCACCAGGCGCCGCCGAAATAATCTTCTGTACCGGTGCCGCAGATGGTCGGGAATTCATCGTCGCCGTCGAGAAAGATTTTGATTTTTCCCTCGCCCCGCCAGCCACGATTATTCTGCTGCCACGCCATATAGGTCCCGACGTATTACCCCTTGCCTTTGACGCCGTCCAGGATGGTGTAGTCCTCACCGTAGGGGAGGGGATTCGTGCGCCGGAAGCGGGCGTGGAGAAAGGCGTCATCGTCATCGATTTCCGTGGCGGCGAAATTGATCGCGTAAAAAAAACCGGCCACATCCTCCGGTCCCCGGTTTTCGACCGTGACCCGGGCGTGCTTCCCAAACGGCATGGGGAAATAGCAATTGAGGCCGCCGGCTGGATTGACGTTGATGGGGATGGCGAGCATCTTGGTCCGGGTATTAAAGCCGTTGCAGAAGAAGTCGCCGAGGGGGCATTCGACGCTTGGCTGCTCCTGGCCGTCCCAATACATTCGCAGGATGAGATCACGGAAGCGGGTGTGGTCGACGGTAATCCAGATGTGCTGGACACACCCGGGACCGTCGACGTCCATGATAATGGATGTCGACTCGGCCGGGATGGTGATGCTGGGCCGCACCTTCCATTTCTGTCCGAGATCCCGGGCCGCGCGGTTGGGCCCGTCCCACTGCTTACCGAGCCGCTCGACCTCCGGCTGCGGCGTTGCCGACACCGCCGCCATCCCCTCGCCCTTGCCTTTTTCGCCGTACACGTTCTCCGCCGTCACTGACCGCGTGACGGCATCGGACAGTTTCGCAATGTTGCCCAAGTTCATGTGGGCGCCGTTGAATGGCATATTTCAGACCTCGTAAACGTTGCTTTTGAAATACCAAGTCAGTTGTACCCCAGGATCTTCGACACGATTTCGTACACATCTTTGGCTAAACCCTCCGTATCGAGGATGCGCTCGAGTTCGGCTTTCATCAATTCCTTGCGTCCGTCATCCAGTCGGGCGTACTTCTTGAAGGCGAGTACAAGCGAGGCGGCGGCACTGGGATTGAAGCTGTTGATGGCGACAACTTTGTCGGCAATGAACCGGTAGCCGGAGCCGGCGGCTTCATGGAAACGGACCACGTTGCCGGCGAAAGTTCCGTATAACGCACGGAGCTTGTTCGGATTTGTTCCGTCAAACACGGCATCCGCTTCGAGATCGCGGACGCGGTCAAGCACATTCTCGAGGCGCGATCCCGCCTGGACGGCAAACCATTTGTTCATGACCAGCGAATTCTCCCGCCACTTCGCATAGAACGCATCCACCGACTCGCGACTGTCGGGGCGGTCCCATTGACAGAGCATGTTCAAGGCGGCCATTTCGTCGGTCATATTGCGGCCCGTCCGGCACTGCTGCGAGGCGATCTGAAAATAGGCGTCCCTCTCCAGGCGCATCAGGTAACCGAGGGCCGCATTGCGGAGGGAGCGCCGGCCGATGGTTCCGGGATCGATCCGGTATTCGCCGTCGTCGCGAAGCCGCTCGTGCAGGTCGCACAAGGTCTCCTCATGCCGCTCGGCGAGGGCCGCAGCCATGGATTTGCGGGCCGTAAAAGCGGCGTCATAGTCGCACACCGCCATGCGTTCGACCAGGGTCGTCACGCTGGGCAGGACCAGCGCCATGGCGACGAACGCTGCATCCAGCCCTGGATCAGTCAGGAGCCGGCCGCAGGCATCGAGGATATCGCCATTCCAGTCGAAGGCGCGGTTTTCCTGGAAATCGGCAATGCCGCGCTCGAGCTCAACAGTAGCCAGGCGTTGCCCCGCCTCGTAACGATTGAATTCATTGCTGTCATGAGCGAGGAGAAATGTCAGCTCATCAACTTCGTAGCGGTAGTCGAGTTTCACAGGCGCCGAGAAATCCCGAAGCAGCGACGGTACCGGTTTGTGGGCCACATTTTCGAAGACAAACGTTTCCTGGCGGCGGCGGATGTGAAGCGTCTTTGTGGTTACGGCGTCGTTGTCGCCGGTAAGTCGCAGGGGAATGTCGTTGCCATCGCGATCGAGCAGCCCAATTTTGAGCGGAAAATGAAACGGCTCGTCCGCCGGATACTCCGATGTCGGCGCGCCCTGTTGGGACACCGTCAGATGATATGTATGGCTGTCGGCGTGGAATTCGGAAGCGACCCGGCAGATGGGCGTCCCGGCCTGGCGGTACCAATTCTGAAACTGCGCGAACTCCGTATCGGACACATCCTCCATGACGCCGATGAAATCCTCGGTCGTCACCGCCTGACCGTCGTAGAGCTCGAAGTAACGTTCTATTCCCCGGCGAAAGGCATCGCGGTCGATGAAGGTCTGAATCATGCGGATGATTTCGGCGCCCTTTTGGTAGACCGTGTTTGTGTAAAAATTGTTGATCTCGATGTAGGACACCGGTTTGATGGGATGCGCGGTCGGGCCGCCGTCTTCGACGAACTGGCTCTCGCGCAGCCGGATAACATCCTGGATACGTTTGACGGGGCGTGAGGTCACATCGGCGGAGAATTCCTGGTCGCGAAAGACCGTCAGGCCTTCCTTGAGCGTCAATTGAAACCAGTCGCGGCAGGTGACGCGATTGCCGGTCCAGTTATGGAAATATTCGTGGGCGATGATGCCTTCGATGCGCTGGAAATCCATATCCGTTGCCGTCTCGGGTTTCGCCAGCACGCATTGGGAGTTGAATATGTTCAGACCCTTGTTCTCCATGGCGCCGAAGTTAAAAGAGTCGACGGCGACGATCATAAACAAATCCAGATCGTACTCGAGCCCAAAGGTATCCTCGTCCCACTTCATTGCTTTCTTCAAAGACGCAACGGCATGCGGGCAGCGATCCTCGTTGCCTTTGTCGACGAAGATACGGATGGTGATTTCGCGACCGCTGCATGTGATGAAACGGTCTTCGACCATGGCGAGGTCGCCGGCGACGACGGCGAACAGGTAGGTGGGTTTCGGAAATGGATCGTGCCATTTGACATAATGCCGGCCGTCGGGAAAATCGCCGCACTCGATTTCGTTGCCGTTGGACAAAAGGATGGGCATGGCACACCGGTCTGCCTCGATGGTGGTGGTATAGATGCTCATGACATCCGGCCGATCGAGGAAATAGGTGATCTTCCGAAAGCCCTCCGGCTCGTTCTGCGTGCAGTATATATCGCCGGACTTGTAAAGGCCTTCGAGAGCCGTGTTGCTTTGCGGATCGATCGCCGTCTCGACCTCCAAAAGAAAGGCCCGGGGGACATCATCAATGGTGAGGTGCTCATCGGTCAACGAATAGGCAGTATCGCTCAGAACGTGATCGTCGAGCCGTAAGGAAACTAGTTCCATATTTTCGCCGGTCAGCACCAATGGCGGCGCATCGGGCGATGCGGCCGGGTTGCGCTCGATCCCGAGTTTCGATCGCACACGCGTCACGTCCTCTCTGATGTCGAAGTGAAGTTCGACTTCCGGGATGAGGTAATCCGGTGGGCAATAGTCCGTGAGGTATACGTTCTTTGGTGTTGTCTCTTGCATGATTAATTTCTATTCCTCATCCTAACAGCAGATAAACCCATGCGTGCGGGATTGATCGTCGGAATCGTTATTGCAGTTTGGCCAGTATCTTTGGCAGTTTGAGAATGGTCGTGATTTCAAAATCCGGTTTCGGTTTGGGGGCCGGACGACCAGCTCCGGGGTTGACCCAGACGGTGGCCGCTAGGCCGGCATTGATGCCGCCCTGAACGTCCGATTCCAGGCTGTCGCCGGCATGAATCGCCTCGGCGGCTGCGCAACCCGCAAGCTCGCAGGCTTTCTGAAATATTCCAGGATCAGGTTTATCGATGCGCAGTTCGCCACTGATAAGGATATGATCCACAAAATCGTTCGCGTTGCAGGCTTTGAGTTTCGGACGCTGTATGGCGGTGTCACCGTTGGTGACAATGATAAGGGTGTAATCGCGCCGCAGCGATGTCAGCATGTCGGTCACGTCGTCAAAGAATTCAAAGCGAACGATTCGCTGTTGGTAAAAGCAGTCATGAAGCTGTCGCGCGAGGCCGGTATCGTCGACGCCCTGGCGCTTCAGGGCGCGTGCCCAGAGAGTCGTACGCCATTGAACCACGGGCACGACGCTCTCCGGGTCCCAGGGTTCCGTATCGACCAGCTCGGTATATGTTGAACGAAGTGCGGTACAGTCGATGTGGCTGTTCAGCCGCGTTGCCAAGTTGAGTGTATGATCGTACGCCCGGTCATCGGCGCCATAGGTATCACAGAGCGTGTGATCCAGATCAAGAAAGAGGGCTTTGATCATACTGTGTGAGATCTGCGTAGTGTCCCAGCCTCGCCAATGCGCGGTAACCTTCCGACACGACGGACGTGAGTCCCGGTGGAATGGAGCAACGTCCCTCACGGGATCAGCCCCGCCACCGCGGGGCCGAAAATCGGCATTCGGCATCCGTCAGCCGCCGGACCAATGTGGCCCGCCACTCCGTAGCGGTAATTGGTATCTATATCCTTAGTTCCGGATGTTGTTGGTAACCCTGAAAGGACATCGGATTGTCCTCGTCCTCGTATGCGTACTCGTACCCGGGGTCCGACTGTCCGTTTCGCGCTGTCGCGCTCCGAGGACGAGGATTGTCCCGACTCCTCCGTCGGCTGATGGATTGGGACTGAGGACGAGTGCTTCTCGCGGTCCCACTTAGGCGAAAAGGTCGGCTCGCTATGGTAGATACGAAATGTAATATTACCAGCTAAGGCAGCCATATTTCTCTGGCAAATCATTGGGTCCCCAATCATTCTGTCCTTACATCCTTTATTATTTCGTTCCTGATGATCATGATAACGCCGGGCGGCTATCTCGTACCGCTTGTCGCTGCCATTGGCAGAAACGCAGCCGGCCTTGAGCAGGTTTCTCCAACGCATAGCGGCAAACCGACAACGCTGCTGTTTGATTTTATTGAAAACGGTGATTACTTGCAGGCCTCGGCGCATAGTGTTGTGATGATGGCTGTTGCCATCATCGGCATCGCGCTGGTTCATCGATCCATAGCCAAAGCGTCCAGTGTTGGGTGAAACAAATTGCCAATCCGACTGATCGCCATTGATCTGGACGGGACGTTGCTCGACGACAACAGCGACATCCCTCCCGAAAATATCGTCGCGCTTCGTCAGGCCCATGCGGCGGGGGTGACGGTTGCCATCGCCTCGGGGCGCATGCCGCCGTTGATCGACCCGATTCAGGACCGACTCGCGATCGACATGCCGTTGATTGCGTATAACGGCAGCCGTGTCGTCGGTACGCGTGCCGAGGGGCGGCCGATCATATACGACCGGCCGCTGGCGCCGGACGTCGCTGCTTTTATTGTCGACTTTTCGAAACGTGAGGGTCATCTTCTGAACTACTTTCTCGATGACCGGCTCTATGGTGAGGCCGACGGCGAGCGCTCCCGATGGATGGCGTACTATGTAGCGCGCACCGGGGCGGAATACACGATTACAGATCTCGCACGCTTTGACGGGCGCGCACCAAACAAGGTAATTCTTATTGCGGAGACCCCGGTGCGCGACCGGCTGTACGAGTACTTTTGCAAGGAACTCGGCGCGCGAGCCGAAGTCGTCAAGACAGTGCCGGAGTTCATCGAGTTCATGGATCCGGGCGTCAACAAAGGCGTCGCCCTACCGATGCTGGCGCAGCATTGCGGCGTATCGACACAGGAAATCCTGGCCATTGGCGACCAGGACAACGACATCGCTATGCTCGAGGCCGCCGGCATCGGTATCGCCGTCGCCAACGCCAACGACAACGTGAAGGAAGCCGCGAACAACGTCACCCGGCGCAGCAACAACGACGGCGGGGTGGCCGAGGCCGTCCGGAAGATTGTATTGAACGAGTGATAGATTCAACTAACACTCGTCAACGGAAATCGCGTCGGAGCCGCCCGGGAGCTTTCCGCCTAGTCATTTTCGAAGGGCGCCGACCACTTCTTCAGGACGTCTTAAACGGCTTCCTCGCCGGTGATTCTGTTGCTGATATGCACCGCTATCCGGTAGCCGGGGCCGTCCGCGTTTGCGGATGCGGGAACTATCCCGCGAGGTCCGGGATCTCCATAAAACGGCGATTGTCCTGGCAGGCAATCTGGCCGCCGTCGACGTTCAACGTTTGGCCGGTGATAAAACTTGCATCTTCGGACAGGAGGAAGGAAACCGCGCCGGCGATTTCATCCGGGCGACCGTATCGCGCCAATGGGATCTGACATGTGTAAGCGGCCTTGAAGAGCGGCTCCTCGATTGAGGTATCGCCCGACGTCGTCGTCACGCCCGGGCAGACGGTATTCACACGGATTCCGTCGCCGGCCAGCTCGCCGGCCGCGGTTCGTGTCAAGGCGACAACACCGGCCTTCGAGGCATCGTAGGCAGCGTTGCCGACGCTGGAGCGAAATGCGTTGCGGCTGGCGATATTGACAATTGCCCCGCCGCCGGCATCGGCGATGATCGGTGATAACGATCGGATCATGGCAAAGGGCGCGTCAAATTCACTTGAAAGATTTTGTCCCAATGCTCGTCGCTGAGTTCGACGATTCGTCCGGACGCCCAGTTTCCGGCGTTGTTGACCAATCGCGTGATCGGTCCGTGCTCGGCGGCCAGATCCGCTACCAGTGCCGCAATTTTCTTGATTTGGCTGAGGTCGAACTGGCAGGGGATTAGCGGCTGCTGCGTGCGGTTTTCCTGCAGCGCGGTCAGCCGGTCGGCTGCCAGGTCCAGCGCAATGACGCGCATCCCGTCATCGAGCAGGCGGCAGGCGATGGCCTCGCCAATGCCTTGTCCGGCGCCGGTGACGAGCGCTAAGGGCAGTGAGTTGTTCATTTTGAATGAGAAATTCGGGACTCGAGAATCCCTCGGACACTATTCACTCACCAAGTCCTCATACTCCTGAAACATCTCGATGCTGATGACATCGGGATCGAGGGCGTAAATGCCGCGCGCGACACAGCGGCCGTCGCGGACAATGTCCGTCGGTGGGTTTATGGCGTTGTCAACCTGCTTTCGTAAGGTTTTCGTACAACGGCATCGACGTTTTCCACTTCGAAGGCGACATGGGAGGCGCCGACAAAGCGGTTTTCAACCTCGCGCGGCTGTCCTGCGGGGTCCCTGTATTCGACCAGTTCCAGGAGGAACGCGTTCGCCGGATGTGCCAGGATAGCAATGCGGAGTGCCACGTCTTCATAGCCAAGCAAATGG
>CAUZRT010000155.1:0-8042 GCA_963582235.1 Lentisphaeria bacterium | reverse complement strand
ATATCGAGTATGATTTTCGTTTTGACGTGGATATGGACGGTGATGTGGATTTTTTTGACCTTTTTCACTTCCGGGTGAATTTTTTCACTGTCCTGGAAGGCGTTCCGGTCATCGCGGCGGCATTGTCGAACGACACTGCGCCCGGCGGCGCTGTCAACACCGATGGTGTCACTTCAGACCCGTCACTCAATGGCAGCGTCACGGCAATTCTCCCGGTAACCGTATTCCGAGCCGGATTTGACGCTACGCCGCCGGCGAGTTACCTTGATGTCCTGACAGATCTGCAACCCGACAACACCTTTGCGTTCGACCTCAAACGGTTGGTGCAGATCAACGGCGCGGTCCTGACACAGGGTTCGCATGTCCTGCACCTGCAGGCCGAGGATCAAAACGGTAATGTGTCGGCACTGTCCGACGTTTCACTCACCTTCGATACCACGTCGCCAAACCTGGACAGCCAAAGCCCCGATGGACTCGCCATCAACATCGCCTTTACGTTTTTTGACGTCACCTTCTCTGAACCTGTTACAGGCTTGGACACCGGCGACTTCTCCCTCGCCGGCGCTGGCGCGATGGGTGCGTCAATAGCCGCACCGGAAGCTCTGGGCACGAATCTATGGCGGCTGCCAGTGACAGGGTTGACAGATGGAAACGTCGATGTGTCGCTGGCGTTAAATCCGAATGACGTCGAAGATCGCGCCGGCAACGACCTGGCCACGGTCAACTGGAGTTTCAGCGTTGATCTGACCCCGCCATCCGTGATCAGCCAGGTACCCGATGGTTCCATCGTCGGCAGCGGCATCATTGACGTCGACGTTCTGTTTGACGAAGAAGTGACGGATGTCGATCCATCCGATCTGGTCTTGAGTGGATGCGGTGCGTTCACCGCGATTGTCGTCGCCCCGGTCGATCTTGGCGGCAACACCTGGCGATTCCCAGTAACCGGCTTGACCGAGGGCCCGGTGGAAGTGGCGCTGGCGCCGACTCCCGGCGACATCCGGGACCATGCCGGCAATGAGCTGCTAAACGTGAACTGGAGCTTCAGTGTTGACCTGTCCGAACCCTGAAAAAAAATCGGTTTTTTTTCTTTTTTTTCTTCCCCCCCCGTTCAGGTATTCAAATAGATATTTTTTTGTATGCCATAACAGGACAAGGGACCAAAAGCCCCAATCGTAAAATTGGATAATGACTCGATCGACATTCGCAATACTCTGCGTAGCGATTCTGTGCCTCTTCGCCAATACCTCCCCACACCGCACTTTGTGACATTTAACAGTTTCCAATATAGTTTCACTGCTGGCGACACGCATGTGATCAGTGTGCTGTTTGTCCCGGATCCAACAGAGCAGTTTAACGGACTGTTCAGTTTTGGCGCCAGAGTTAAGTTCCGTCCTGCTCTCGACGAAGTTGCTTCGGTAAATGATATTGTCGTGCCGCCGCCACTGCGCTTCACGGGTTTCAACCCGGGAGCTACCAAAGAGCGCTTGCTGGGCACGCCCGGCGACGCGCTGGATCCATCCACATTGGCGGCAAGGGACTTCATTGGCGGTACGGAATTTCAGAACGGCGCGGATGCCGTGCAGTTGCTCCGTCCCGACAGTTTGGTCGCCGATGCGCTCCAATATGGAGACGCCGGTGTCAACAATGCCGACGAAGGCACGCCCGCGCCGGATGTGACCCCAGGCATAAGTCTCAGTCGCGATGCCTAGCCCACACGAATACCGATGACAATGCCGGCGGCTTTTCGCCAGTGACCCGCCCACACCCGGTCTCCCCTGACCTCCGCGCGTGTTGCCCGCGGCTAATCATGCTTCGGCCCCGTTCGACTTGACCGGTGGTCGCATCACATCGACCGACACCGACACGTTGCCCTCTCCCTCATCCGTAGGTTCGCCCGCCTGACTCGCTGTTGGCTTTCCGCGGCGGGCGGATCAGTCGGGCTGGTAATCCATTGCGGTGATCGCCGCGGTGACATGGCATCAAGTGTTGACATTTTGAATCCGCGTGTGCGGATCGGTGGTAATAAACTCCGACCTTCATCCGTTGCCTCGATCCATCCCTCGGGCTAAATTACTACATCGCCATAGAGTTCAACTCATGCCCATTTCCCCAGAACAATATCGTCGTTACCAGAGGCATCTGACCCTACCGGAATTCGGCGTCGCCGGCCAGGAAAAGTTGATGCAGGCTAGTGTCCTGATCGTCGGCGCCGGCGGTCTCGGCTGCCCCGCAGCCCTCTACCTTGCGGCCGCCGGTGTCGGCACCATCGGCATCGTCGACTTCGATACTGTCGATGAGAGCAACCTGCAGCGGCAGGTCCTGTACACCACCGACGACGTCGGCCAACCGAAAGCAGCTATCGCGGCGCAGCGGTTGCAACGCATCAATCCACACATCACCGTCCACGCCCATCCCGTCCGGCTTACCCGTACCAACGCTCTGGACATTCTCCCGGCGTACGACCTGATGATCGACGGCACCGACAACTTCGCAACCCGCTATCTCGTCAATGATGCCTGCGTACTTGCCGGCAAGATCAATGTCTACGGAAGCATTTATCGATTTGAAGGCCAGGCCACCGTTTTCGCTGCACCGGGCGGGCCTTGTTACCGCTGTCTCTTTCCAAATCCGCCACCACCCGCGTTGGTTCCCAACTGTGCCGAAGCCGGTGTGCTCGGAATTCTGCCGGGATTGATCGGTACGATACAGGCGACCGAAGCCATTAAGATCATCGTCGGCATCGGTCAGCCATTGATTGGGCGTATGCTGTTGTTCGACGCACTAGCCATGCAATGGCGCCGGTTGCGGCATGAAAGGGATCGGAATTGTCCGGTGTGCGGCGATGATCCCAGCATCATCGAACTCCAGGATTACGAACCCTTGTGCGGGACATACGGAGGTGGTGGTATGACGATGGAAGATGTCAACGCCGTGCAGGAAATGGGCGCGGCGGAACTGAAAGAGGTGATCGAGAAACAAACAGACGAGCTTGTGATTCTCGACGTTCGTGAGCCCCACGAATTCGACTATGCCGCCATCGCCGGGGCGAAGTTGATCCCCTTGGGTGAACTTCCCGATCGTGTCAATGAGCTTGCCGAGTTCAAAGATAAACTGATTGTCGCGCACTGCCACCACGGTGTCCGTAGCGCCCATGCGATACAATTCCTCCAGACCCGGGGTTTCAAAAGGGTGAAAAACCTCGCGGGCGGCATTGACGCCTGGTCCCGGGATGTGGATTCAACCGTACCGCGATATTGACAAACGTCACGACGCGAAGATACGCGACGAGCAAGGCGAAGCCGCCGAAGGATTGGCGATCGCGGGTATTCCGGCATTCGTCTCCGCCGACCGACGGATGACGGAGGCGGAGGGGATTTTCGATCCCCTGGATCCGCCGCTTGTCACGGCGTAGTCCGCAGGACGAAGACGGATCCCCGATTCACCCGACTTCGCTCCCGCTGAGCGGAACTTCGTCGGGCTAGCCTGGATTATTCACGCGTCGTGAATAATCCACCCATCGGGGCCGTTAACTTGTTGCTCTGCAACAACTAACCTGGTGACGCCATCCCGCGTGCGGGATTCGTGCCAAAACACGAACCATCACGTCTTTCGTATGGCAGTCACAACTGCCACCGCGAAAGTTACTTATTCATAAACCACCGCGGTTTATGAATAGGTCAGGCTAACACCCGCCACCCTCCACCATTCCTCATTCCTCACCCCCATCCCCCATTGCACCATCTCCCATGTCCGCCAAAAGACCTTCAGTCAATTCTCGCACCAACCCGGCTCCCTTGTATACAAGCCCCGTGTAGACCTGCACGAGCACCGCACCGGCGTCGAGTTTTTCCTGGACATCCTGCGGCGATGTGATGCCTCCGACCCCGATTATCGGAATCCGGCCCCCCGACTTCTCCGTGAGATAGCGAATCACAGCCGTCGACCGCACCGCCAATGGCCGCCCGCTCAGGCCGCCATCTCCCAACTCACTTACGTCTGCTACCGGCATCCCAAGGCCCTTACGCGAAATGGTTGTATTGGTAGCAATGACACCATCGATTTTCGTCTCGCCAACTATATTCACGATGTCGTCAAGCTGTGCTTCCCTCAGGTCCGGCCCAATCTTCAACAGAATCGGTTTTCGCTTCGGCTTCGCGTTATTTCTGGCCTGCAATTCCAAAAGCAGATGCGACAGTGGCGCCCTGTCTTGAAGTTCCCGTAGCCCCGGAGTATTCGGAGAGCTGACGTTGACAACGAAATAATCCACTTCATCAAACAAAGCCTCGAAACAGGCCGTATAATCATCGACGGCATTCTCATTCGGCGTTGTCTTGTTCCTGCCGATGTTGCCGCCGACAATAATGTCGCCCGAACGCTCTCGCAGTCGCCGTACGACGGCTTCAGCACCGTCATTATTGAATCCCATTCGGTTTATCAATGCTTGATCCGTCGGCAAACGAAAGAGGCGTGGACGTGGATTGCCGTCTTGTGGCTTTGGCGTAACAGTACCGATTTCGATGAATCCGAAACCGAAGGCATCAACGATATCTATGAGCCGCGCGTCTTTATCGAAACCGGCCGCCAGTCCGATCGGATTCGGGAATTCAATACCGAAGACCCGGCGCTGCAGGCGCCCGTTAGCGCAACTCCAGCGCGCGGCCACGAGCTTCTTAATCCCGGGAATCCGAAATGCGAGTCGTAACAGGCCGAAGACGAAATGGTGAGCGGTTTCCGGTTCGAGCCGGAAGAGGATGGGCTTGATTAAACGGTAGAGCATTAAGCGTAAAACGTGAGATGCAAAGCGAAATGCGAAATGCGAAATGCGAAATGCGAAATGCGAAATGCGAAATGCGAAATGCGGATCGTGTCAGGCGTAATATCGGTTCTCGCTGGGGAGGGGAAAGCGCCCCCCGACCGCATGCAGGTGAACCATCTCGATGAAAAACCGCGAGTTCTGCCGCCAAATTTAATCCACGTATGCGGAGCCGTGGCCCCGCCTCACAAGGCCGCGGACGCCACATGTACGCATTCCGCAAGGACAGCGGCGCCGACGAAGATGCTCTCGTCAGCGGCATAAAACTTCGGCGAATGTCCCGGTATGAATCGGCCGTCCTCCTCGCGCGCCCCGATGCGCATGAAACAGCCGCTGATTTGCTCCAGATAAAAGGCGAAATCCTCGCCGGCCATGTTCGTAAATCCCAGCGGCACAACCGCTTCTCTTCCCAGTACATTCGTCACTGCCTTGCAAGCCCAACCGGCGGCCTCTTCCGAATTGAGCAGCGGCGGCGCACCCCGGGCGATTTCAACCTTCGTCTCAAGATCATGCGCCGACCCCACGGATCGGGTAATGCGCTCCACTTCAGTATGCAGCAGGTTGCGCGTCACCGCGTCCATTGAACGCAATGTTCCTTTAACCACGACCTTTTCTGGAATCACGTTATGGGTATTCCCAGCCTCGACCATGCCGATGGTGACCACCCCAGGGATGGCCGGATTCAGCCGCCGCGAGACAATGGTCTGCAGCGCATTGATCAGATTCGCCAGTCCGACCACCGGATCACGGCCTTCGTGGGGGCGGGCTCCGTGGGCCCCACGACCCAACAATTCGATATCTAATCGATCCGATGCCGCCGCCAACGGCCCCGCCTGTGCCACCACCTCTCCGACGGCAAAGCGCCGGTCCGCGTGACCTCCAAAAATCGCACGCACACCCGCGAGAGCGCCTGACTCCAAAATTCCCTGTGCCCCTTGAGATATCTCCTCGGCCGGCTGCAGAACGACGACAACATCCCCTGCTGCCGGACGCGCTGCAAGGAGGTGTGCCGCGCCGATTGCCCAGACCGCATGGACGTCGTGACCACACGCGTGCATGACGCCAGGGTTCACGGATGTCCATTCAACACCGGTGTCCTCCTGAATCGGCAGCGCATCGATATCACCACGAACAGCGACCACGGGACGACCGCTGTCCCTCCCCTTCATAACTGCGACGATCCCCGTGCCAAAAACTCGATCGAGGCATTTCGGCTGCAATTCCGACAACTCGTCGTACAGCCGCTCCGCTGTTCGGTTCTCCTGAAGCGAGAGTTCCGGGTGCTGGTGCAGATCGCGCCTCAATGCCAAAAGCCGAGTGACAAGCTCATCCGGAAACAAGTCACGCACGCTTTCGGGCACAACGGATTGTTGAGAAATCTCACTCATAACCCAAAGGTCTCCGATCGAACTGTCAACTCGTCGATCCAGTCGCGATCGATGTCCACACCCATGCCAGATTTGTTACGCGGGACCGTGACAAATCCGTCGCTATCCATCGTCCACTCCGGAGCCACGATATCCCGCTCCCAGTATCGGGAACTCGGCGACACATCGCCGGGCAACGAAAAATTCGATAACGACGCCAGTGCAACATTGTGGGCCCGGCCAATTCCGCTTTCCAGCATGCCGCCGCACCATACCGGAATGCCATGACGTTCACAGATGTCATGTATCGCCATCGCCGGCGTCAAACCACCGACGCGCCCCGGCTTAATATTGATAATCCGTCCCGCACCCAGCGAAATCATGTCTTCGGCACGATCGGGGCCGGTGATGGATTCGTCAAGACAGATCGGTGTTCGCATGGCCGCTTGCAGCGTTGCGTGGCGAACGATATCATCCCATTGCAAGGGCTGCTCGATCATCATGAGATCGAAGTCATCGAGTTGCTGCAGGTGCTCGATGTCATCGAGCGAATAGGCGTTGTTGGCATCGACCATGAGCGGCACGTCCGGACCCAATGCATCCCGAACACTACGCACATAATCCACATCGGCGCCGGGCTTGATCTTTATTTTGATCTTCTGATACCCGGCAGCCGCACTCGCCCGCGCCTTTTCGACGAGCATCGCCGGCGACTGCTGAATGCCAATTGAAATGCCGGTGGCAATCCGCGACCGGCTGCCGCCAAGAAGATCGGCCAACGACGCCGACTGTTTGCTAGCCGCCAGTTCCCATGACGCCATTTCAATCGCCGCCTTGGCCATGTTGTTGCCGCGTATGTCCTCGCTCAAGGCGGGAAAAACATCCCGAGGATGTTCAAACGTTCGTCCCAACACCCGCGGTCCGATGAAATTGCGAATGGCAATCCAGACCCCTTCAATGGTTTCCGGCGAGTAGTACGGCTGCTCACCCGCGACGCTCTCTCCCCAGCCGACGGTCCCGTCGCCGTCGATGAGTTTAACGATAAGAACGCGCCGCATCGAGACTTCACCCGATGAGATTCGGAACGGTTCCTTCAGCGGCAACTGTATCTCGCAAAGGTGGATTTTCTCAACACGGATCATAGTGAGTCAAGACAATAGTAACAACGCCCACTTTCGGTATCACGGTAGAAGGTTGTGACGCGATACCCGGCGTCCAGGTAGTGCCTCAACACCGTTCGCGTCGTCTCCCGCCAGGCTTGGCCGACGGCCAGGTCCGCTTTCTTGACTGCTAGGATGTCATCGGGAATCTCAACGCGAACGACAGGCAACAACGGCAATTCGTCGACAGCCGGCCGCAGCTGGCCGCCGGCGTTTTCAACGGCGGCATTCACAACGCGCGCTCCCGCGTGCTGCGCGTCCGCGTACGGCGCCCGCCCCGTTTCCACGATTTCGTTGACACGTGGGCTGTCAATGTGCCAGGCCATGATGAAACGATCCGTCCCCAGACCGCTATGCAACTCGCTGTGCGTCTCCGTTCCGTATAAATCGAAGACGTACTCATCAACGTCAACCCCGAGACGATTAAAATTAAGATGCGCATTCCGCGCGATCAGCGGATCAACCGACCAATACAATGTTTCCACCCCATGATCGAGGCAATACTGGCGCTGAAACATTTTCAGCCGTTGCCCGATTCCGAGATTCTGGCAGCCGGCTTTTACCACCATCATATTGGACCAGTGTGCGAGGCGGTGGCCGCGAAAGCCTGCCAGGCTGACAACGAATGCCAGCAGCCTACCCGCCGGATCGAAAGCACCGGCCGTCAGTCCACCGACCCTCTGACACGCCATCATGACATTG
>CAUZRT010000154.1:0-8050 GCA_963582235.1 Lentisphaeria bacterium | reverse complement strand
ACATTCTCGTTGAGGGCGTTCCGGGCCTGGCCAAGACGTTGACCATCAATGTCTTTTCGCAGGCGATCGGGATTTCATTTTCGCGAATTCAGTTCACCCCCGACCTGCTGCCGGCCGACGTCGTCGGTACAACAATTTATGATCCGCGAGAGCATTCGTTTTCGACCAAGGAGGGGCCGGTCTTCTCGAACCTGATCCTCGCCGACGAGATCAATCGAGCGCCGGCGAAAGTGCAGAGCGCGCTGCTCGAGGCCATGCAGGAACGGCAGGTTACAATCGGCGGTGAGACCCATCCGCTGCCGACGCCGTTTCTCGTCATGGCAACCCAGAACCCCCTCGAACAGGAGGGAACCTATCCCCTGCCCGAAGCCCAGATCGACCGATTCATGCTGAAAGTCGAACTGGATTATCCGTCACGAGACGAAGAATCGGTCGTTCTCGAGCGCATGGCGCATCCGACGGTCGACACGACGGCAACGGCGGTGATAGCCGTCGAAGATATCATGAACGCGCGTGAGTGGGTGGATAAGGTTTATCTGGACGACAAGATCGTCGAGTACATCCTCGATGTGGTTTTTGCCACCCGCATCGATAAACACGACCAATTGTCCGAGCGCCAGGCCCAGGCCAAGCTGGACGAATTCGCCAATCTCATTCAATACGGCGCATCACCGCGGGCGACGCTGAGCCTCGCCATCGCCGCCAAGGCGAACGCCTTCCTTGACGGCCGCGCCTATGTCGTCCCGCAGGACTTGAAAGATATCGCGCCGGACGTTCTGCGCCATCGCATCATACCGACCTATGAGGCGGAGGCCGAGAACCTGACGACAACCGACCTGATTCGCCAGCTCCTCGACGAGTTGCGCACGCCGTAAGGCCGCGCGTAAAAATAATTTCATCCTACCGTCCGGTAGGACTCGCTCGCGAGATCCGCGACGTACCTCGGTACGGACTGTGGTCTCGCTCGGTCGCATCGGCAATCCGTCAGCTGACGGACTAACGCCAAACGGACGGTCCCGCATGCGGGACGAAATTATTTTTACGCGAGCCCTAAGGGGCAGATCCTGACGGCGACTGGGAAATAGTTGAGGGGAAAAAGGTTGATGACCTAGACTGCAATCAGCCAATATTCCAACACTCCAATACTCCACCATTCCAATCCTGATCGTGGACACAGCGGAACTGATTGCCAAGGTACGCCTAATCGAAATCCGGACTCGTCGCATTGTCGATGAGCTGACCGGTGGCGCTTATCACAGTGTCTTCAAAGGCAGAGGGATGGAATTTAACGAAGTGCGAGAGTACATGCAAGGGGACGATATCCGTGACATCGATTGGAATGTGACGGCGCGGATGGGGCATACGTTCGTCAAGAAGTACGTCGAAGAACGCGAACTGACTGTCTTTCTGCTGGTCGATGTGTCCGCATCCGGGGATTTCGGCGGCGTCGACCAGCGAAAAAACGAGCAGGCCGCCGAACTGGCCGCGCTGCTGGCCTTCAGTGCGATTCGTAACAACGACCAGGTCGGCCTGCTGCTGTTTTCCGATATGAACGAACTGTATCTGCCCGCACGGAAGGGACGGCTTCACGCCTTGCGCCTGGTTCGCGAGCTGCTGGCCTTCAAACGCACGCACGTGAAGACAGATATCCGGGCGGCGCTCGAAACGTTCATTCATATCAACCGGCGGCGAACCCTTGTCTTCTTGATCAGCGATCTCCTGGACGACGGTTTCAGGCCGACACTAACGATCGCCAACAAACGTCACGACGTGGTCGCTCTCCGGGTTCTGGACCGCAAAGAGCTGGTCGTGCCGGCGGCCGGATTTATGACTATCGAGGATGCCGAGACGGGCGAGTCGATGTTGTTCCCCACCTCGCGACACCGCGCCAGGGCCGCGTTTGCCGACGTCAGCAGCGGCTTGCACGAGACTAATGCGGAGGTCTGTCGCCGTGCCGGCGTCGATCTGATCGACATCGTCAACGGCGAGGATTATGTGCCGCCGCTGATGCAGTTTTTCCGGGAAAGGGAGAAGCGGCGATGAAGGGATGCAGGATTGAGATTTACGACTGGGGATCAGGATCTTATTTAGTGGCTGACCGAAAACCCCTCGGCGGAGATCCGGTGCAAGGGGTCGCCAATAGCCGACCGAGTCCGACCGAGTCCGGCCGTCACGGAGTGGCGGGCCACATTGGTCCGTCCGCTGACGGAGACCGATTGCCGACGGCAGTGGATAGAGGCATTACGTGCCGACGGCCTGTCGGCCGTAAAAGATTTTGGCTGTTGGACCGTTTGGTTCGGCGGAAAATAATACGGGACGCGGCCTCCTATATTGACCGCAATAATTACCGTCGTCTGTGGCAGACGACCGTATTGAGGTTTCGATACTGTTAATGCGTCCGACAACAGCGGGATCTCCATCCAAAGCTAGTTTTCGACATCGCGCAATACGCATCACGTTTTCCGCCTGAGGCGGACTTCCGCTTCGCTCCATCACGCATCACTCCCCATGAATCGCAGGCTCAAACGACTGACATTTGCCGGGATTGGTGTATTCGTCGCTATTCTGCTGGTTGCTGGTTTTCTGTTCTGGCGCGGGTGGCGGACCGATCCGGATGCGGCCATTGTCAACATTGGCATTTCACCGGACGAACCGCGAATCGGGGATGTGATTCAGGTTGGCGTCACGGTAGAGCTGCCGTGGCATCGCCGCTTGTCGAACCGAAACGAAGTACTGGTTCCGGAGGGTCTTCAGGATCTGGATCCGGAGGCGGCCCGTCCATGCGGCATTGGCGCCGGCACCTGGCGATGGCATGTTCCGATTCGTCTTCAGGCCTATGATTTCGGCCCGTACAACGATGTCGAAATGCGCTTGTCCATCACGCCGAATCGGCGTGGCGAGAATGGCGTCGTCTCGGTGATCTTGCCGGAACTTACAATCGTTCCCAATATCAAAGAAGAGGATGAACAGGGACTGGCAACGGCGCCACCGCTTTCGGATTCGATTCTGGGCGTCGACCGCTCGTTTTGGAAATGGATTCTGTTGGCCGGTGGTGTTGTTCTTGTGCTCGCGGTGGCCGGTGTCGTGCTGATGCAGCGGCTCGGTATAGCGAGCGTCCTGGCGCCGGAGCCGCCGAAACCGTGGGTCGTTGCGGAGTCCGCAATCGATGCGTTGGGTGAAAGATTGCGCACCGGACTGGAGGCCGAACTCTTTTTCGTGGAATTGACGGACATCGTACGCCGCTATATCGAGGCGGTGTACAACATGCGGGCCACGGAGCAGACAACGCCCGAATTCCTGCAAGCCATCGACGACCGGAAGAGCATCCTGTCCGTGGACCACAGGCTGCTGCTGGCCGATTTTATGACCGCGGCAGATATGGTGAAGTTCGCCAAGGCCGAGGCGAATCAGCAGCAGATGGAGGGCGTGCTCAAGAAAGCGCGCCGGTTTGTTGTTGAGGATTCCGAGTCGATGATGGGGAGAGCAGCCGATGTTGCTGTGCTGGCGGAGGCGGGCGAGGACAGTGACGCACCGACGAACTCGTGAATTAAGCTTCCAGAATCCCGATTGGAGGGCGCGGCAACTTACTATGGCAGACTGGATCGAACTCATTCGCTCGTTTCATTTCGACGGGTTGTGGTTCCTGTTGCTGCTGCCGGTACTGGCGTTGGCGTTCATTATCGGCCTCACGCGCAAGCGACCGAGCCTGACGGTGCCATCGATTCAGGCGTTTCGTGACACGGTGGCGCGAACGGGGCGCTCCTTGAGCGCGGTGCGATTGCCGGTCCTTCTGGAATCACTGGGTTGTCTGCTCCTGATCGTGGCGTTGATCCGGCCCCAGTTCGGCATCGAGGAGATGGTGCGTCGTGCTGAAGGTATCGACATCATGCTGTTGCTCGACATCTCGGGCAGCATGCAGGCCATCGATATTCCGAAGACGAACTCCGACGCCAGAGCGCGGCACAACCTCAATTCCGGGAAATACAAACCGCGCATCGATGTGGCCAAGGAAGAGATCAAGAAGTTTGTCGATCGCCGGGTCAATGACCGCATCGGCCTGATTGCGTTCTCGGGACATTCCTACACGGTTTGCCCGCCGACGTTGGACCACGCGTTCCTGAAGCGGCACCTGGATCGTCTCGAGGCCGGGATGCTGCAGGACGGCACGGGGATTGCGGCTCCGATTGCCAGCGCTACGTCACGTTTGCTGGAGTCGGAGGCAAAGCGCCGCGTAGCAGTTCTGTTCACAGACGGCGACAACAACGTCGATGCCAAGATCACGCCGCTGCAGGCAGCGAAGATTGCCAGCATGGAGGCGGTCACGGTTTACACGGTCGGAGCGGGCAGCGATTATGCTTTCGCCCAGCGGCAGCATTTCTTTGGCCGCATGCAATGGGTGCCAGTGCCGGCGAGCTTCAACGACACGCTGCTGCAGAACATTGCTGACGAAACCAAAGGTCTGTATTTCAAGGCAAAGGACAACACGGCGCTGGAATCGGTGATGACGGAGATCGATGAAATCGAAACCATATCGTTTGAGCAGCCCAGGTATATCGATTATAAGGAACTGCATCCGAAATGGTTGCTTGCCGGGATGGCCCTGCTGATTCTGGCGCTTATCATTGAGCACTCAATAAGTTTGAAGGTACCGTAGTGCCCTGTCTCTTATCAATATCGGAATTTCCGCCACCGGCGGACCGGCCCCGCGACCGCGGGGCCGGCAATATCCTCGCCTGTAACCTATTCGTCCTCGAAACCGCTTGGGCAATGAGGACGAGAACGATATGTTTTTCGCAATTGGAATTGTCGAGAGGACCGGTTTGCTGTCACGGAGTGGCGAGCCACATTGGGGCAGGTACCGGAGACATGAACGAAGAGACCAAATATGAATTTTTTTGACACGAATTTTTTCTTGCATGTATTCTGGCTGGTGCCGTTGTGCCTGCTGGTTCTTTACATCGGCGCCCGCCGCCGTCTCCGCCGGGTCGCTGCATTCGTCGAGAGCCGGGAGCTGGCCGCAAGCCTGACCGGTAATGTCTCGTCGGCCAAACGGCGGTGCCGCGATCTTCTGTTTTTCGCAGGTCTCGTGTTGCTGATAATCGCTGCGGCGCGTCCGTATTGGGGTACGAAATTGATACAGCGTCCGGCACAGACACGCGACATCCTAATCCTGATGGACACATCGCGAAGCATGCTGGCCACGGATGTTCCCCCGTCACGTCTGAAACACGCGCGGTGGTTTGTCCGCAACCTCGTGGTCCAGACGCCCGGTGACCGTTATGGATTGATTGCTTTCGCCGGCACCGCCTTTCTCGAATGCCCGCTGACCCAGGACCGCAACGGGTTTCTGCTGTTCCTGGATGACATCAGTACCGACACCATGCCGGTGGGCGGCACCAACATCGAAGTGGCACTGAAGGCAGCGCTGGAGGCGTTCAAGGCTGCGGAAGGCCGCCATCGCGCGGTCATTCTAATTACCGACGGCGATGAGCTCGACGGCGACGCCACATCGGTTCTCGAGGACTTCAAAAAACGGCGGATACCAATTTTCGTCGTCGGCATTGGCGACCCAGTGATCGGCAGCTTCATTCAGATCGAGGGCAACAAATTCGTGACGGATGAGAAGGGCGAACGCGTGCAGACAAAGCTGGACGAAGCCGGTCTCAAACGCATCAGCGCCGCCGTGGGTGGAACCTATGTCCATTCGACGGTGGTCCACGACGGTCTGAAGCCGATTCTCGCAAAGGTCCGCGGACTGATACCGGAGCAGCAGGAGGAGAACACCGTTTCACGCGCCATCGAGCGCTACCAGATTCCCTTGTTTCTTGCTGTTCTCTGTTTTCTGGCGCGGATGATGATCGGGGAACGGAATTCGCGCCGATCGGCGGCGGTCACCGGTATTGTCTCGGCATCGGCGCGGTCGGTGCAGACTGCGGTCTGCCTGATGGCCGTTGCCTTGTCAATGACCGGGTCGACACTGCGCGCCCAGGACGCCGCCGCGGAGGCGGACGCCGCGCCACCGATCCTTTTTGATCCGAAAATGATCCCGAGTGACAACGTCCCGCCGGAGGCGGCACAACAGCAACCGGCGGCGCCCGGGCAGCAGGCGCAGGGACCGACACTCAAAGAGGCAAAGGAGAAGCTATTGCGGGATTCCATCACGGGATTGAAGGAGCGCGTCGAGTCTGCCGGTGATGACGCGGACCCACGGGAGCTGGCCTTGTGGAACTACAATCTCGGTTGGAACTATCAGAAACTGGGGCGCGTCGAACCTGCCGAGCAGGCGTATGAGGCGGCCCTGGACACCGCGGACGGGCTCGATCAGCTGACCGCTGCCGCGTATCAGAATCTAGGGGTAATGAAACATGCAGAGGCGTTTCAGCAGGCCATGGTTGATCCAGATAAAGCGTTGGCCGGATTGAGGGATGCGCAGGCGCACTACCGTGAGGGCATGCGCGCGGATACCGACACCGAGGGAATCGGCAAGAATCAGGAGCTTGTCGTCATGCACCGCAAGATGATCGAGGAGTTCAAAAAAATCCAGGAACAGCTGCAGCAGAAACAACATGATGCCCAGGAATGCACGAAAGAGGCGCTTGAGAGCCAGCAGGAAGCGAACAAGGAATCCGATCCTGAACAGAAGCAGGAGAAACAGCAGCAGGCGCAGGAAAAGACAGAGAAAGCCGAAGAGGCAACCCGAAATTTTTCCGATGCCGCCCGGGATCACGGTCAGGAGCAGGCGGCGGACATGATTGATCAGACTGCCGAGAAACTGGAAGATGCCCAGGAAAAGCAGGAGGAAGCTGCTTCAATGGAGAAGAAGGAAGAGGAGCGTGAGTCCGCCGGGGAGCAGGCGGAAGAGGATCTGAAGCAGGCTTTACAGCAGCTGGGTGGCCAGCTGCAGGAGGAGGAGTCGGAGGGTGAGGGCGAGCAGCAAGTTGCCGAGGGCGAGAAGGGGGAGGAGGAGCCCGAGGATGAATCTGAACAGGGCGCCGCGGCAGAGGAGCCGCCCGAAGAGCCGGAAACCGATCCGAAAGCCGAGATGGCCGAGGCCCAGGAGGGTGAGGAAACCGAGTATTTTGACAAGATGCAGGCCATGCGTATCTTAGAAGAAATGCAGCAGCAGGAGCGGGATCTGAAGCAAGCGCTCAAGGAAGAAATAAAGCGTAATGCCCGTCAAAAACCGGTCCGGCGGGATTGGTGATGTTGGGGACCGACTTCGCTCAGGTAGCCGCAGGCTGAAAAATTACGGATTGGCGCTACCCCGACGAAGTCCGTCTCCGTCGGCTGACGGATGACGGCGCGAAGTTGGGGGGGGGATTGGGGGTTGGGGGGCGACAACAGGTCGGCTTGAACCGGCATCATTGTCAGCCATTGGCTTTAGTCGGTTGGATACGGCGGCGATTCGGGTTAGAAGCCGGCCGACGTAATGATCCAGGACCTCATGTTTTCGGCATCAAATACGAATGTCTCATGTCGGCTTGAGCCGGCATCATTGTTAGCCACCGGCTTTAGTCGGTGGAACACGGCGATAGAACAAATGCCAATGGATCGCCATACACATCGATCGCAGCAATCGTCCTTGACGACTTGTTGCAGCGGATGGCTCATGCCGATAGCCCTCCTTCTCACCGCCACGCTGTGCGCGGCACAGGTGACGGTGCAGGTGCAGCCCAACCCCATCTTCGTGGGCGAGCCGGGGCAATACGTCATCACGTCGGCGATCGGCAGCCCGCGTCTGCAGCAGTTTCCCCGGGTTGCGGGCGTCACCTGGTCGAACAGGAGGCCGTCTACTTCAAATAACATCCGTTGGGTCAACGGCCGGCAATCGGCGACGCACACTTTGACGTACATATTCAATGTCAACCGGGCCGGACGGTTCGTCATCCCCGCCACCCGGATCCAGGTTGGCAACCGGACGGTGCACGGCAGGGCAATCACGGTCGAGGCGCGCAAACGACAGTTTCCCAGCGGTGGTAAGCAGGTCGATCTCGAAGATCTGATTTTCATGGAGGTCACATATAACGGCGAAGCGCAACCACCGAAGGAG
>CAUZRT010000153.1:0-8090 GCA_963582235.1 Lentisphaeria bacterium | reverse complement strand
TGAAGGACTGTGATGTTCTGGTTATGGAAAGCAACCACGACCCGGATCTGTTACGGCAATCCCGGCGGCCGCCGCATCTGGTGCACCGAATCCAGGGGCGCCGCGGACACTTGAGCAATCAAGGAGCGGCGGCAATGCTGTCACAGGTCGTCGGGCCGGCGACCTCGCACCTGGTCATGGCACATCTGAGCGAAGACTGCAACCGTCCGGAATTGGTCGAGACCGCGGTCCACCAAAGTCTGGTGGCGCTGCAGCGGACCGATATCAAGGTCATGGTTGCGCGACAGGACACGGTATGTGAGACAATCGTGGTTTAACACGGCCGCAGAAACATAAGGGTTCGGAGTTTAGGGTTCAGAGTGTTTGCCGCGCCATTTCGGTCCGATCCGTTCGATCTGTCCAATCTGTCCGAATTATGAACCGCTCTCCCCGAACGCTGAAACCTGCATTACGAAACTCGGTACCCGTTACGACTGATATGGGCGCATCCGATTTCTATAAGATTCTCATTCACCATCGGCTCATGGCGATGATGCGCGATAAGGCCGCGCCTCTCCAGGCGGAATTGCAAAAGACCCTCGAGCGCCTGCAATTCGGTTACTGGGCCGGCGGTACCCGCGTCAAGATCCTTCGGGGCGTGCGAAAACCGGTCTACGAGGCCAGGGTGACCCGCGCCATTCGTCTGCTTTTTACCGTCGCACAAGGCCATGAAAGCGTGCCGCCGCATGCAACGGAGTGGTACATACTTGCCTGGGACATGGTCGAACATGACGACATCAATCGCGCTCGGCGGATGAACATCCAGCCGGAAACGGGATTCCTGGATTTCGAAGAGCTCGTCGAGGTAGCTATCGAGGAACCGACGCTGAAATCGGCGACGAGAATGTGACACCCGAAATCGTTGTCCGTTTGATCAACGATCCGCACACGCCGACTTTGAGTCACGAGCTTGTCGAACCTATCCGTTGGTATGAGCTGAAACCGGACATTATTGCCGATGAAGGCCAATGGCAGGCGTTGCTCGACGATACCACCGTACAGGATCTGGAACTGAGGCTCTCACTGGAACAGGCGTGTACGGTTCATGCGAGCGGACCGGTGCTGCTGCGCGGTACCGCCGGCTCCGGCAAGACGACCGTGAGCGTGTACCGGCTGGCGCGAACGATTGCCCAGGAGCCGGACGCCCGGGTCCTTTACGTCACGTACAGCCGCGCGCTGCTGGTCACCGTAAAGAAACTCTTTCACGATCTGTACGCCGCGCGGCGGCTGCCGCTGCCGGACAAACTTCCTGAGTTTCACACCTTCCCCGACTTGTACCGTCGGATCTGCGGCGACAGCAGCGATGCAGACGAGCTGCTGCGCTTTCCAGTGTTCGCCCAATGGTACAAGAACCTGTACGGCGATGACGACGCGGCCTTGGCATGGGAAGAGATCCGCGGAATCATCAAAGGCGCGTGCCTCGACACCGACCGGGACGCTCTGGATTTCGAGGATTACGAAGAATTGGGGCGCAAGCGGGCGCCGCTCTTTGTCAAGGAGCGCCCGCGGCTCTACCGCGTATTCCGGCAATACCGGAACTGGTGCCAGGCCGAGCGTCGCCATGACGACATCGATCTGGCGCGGCGCGCCTTGCAGGCGATGTCGGCAACACCGGATCTGCACTACGGGCATGTCATCTGCGACGAGGGCCAGGATTTGACCGAAATCGAGCAATGGTTTCTGATCAAGATCTGCCGTGAGCCGTCCGGGTTGTTTCTGGCTGCCGACCCGCAACAGATTGTCAATCCCAGCGGCTTCCGCTGGGCGGAGATCCGCAGTCTGCTGCGGCGGCATAACAGATACCTCCCGGTCCCAGAGATTCTCAGCCTGACGCGCAACTACCGCAGTGTCGAGAGCATTGTCGCCCTCGCCAATGCGTTGATCCGGGTTCAACGGGATCGAACCGGACGGAGCGATGACGACGAACTGCAGAAAACAACACTGCGCGGTGCCATGCCGGTCCTCGTTTTCGGGGCGGAGCAGGAAGTGTTGGAACACCTGCGAGGATTCGGGCCCCGATGCGCCGTCATCACGGCCAATCCGCAAGAGGCGACGCGGTTGGGCGCGGAATTGCAGAGCACGCGGGTTTTCGACATCAGCAGTTCCAAAGGTCTGGAGTTCGACGGCTGTGTTCTGTGGAATGTGCTCGGCAGCGATGCCCCGCTCTGGAACACGATCCTCAATACCGATGAACCGCTCAAAGAAGATCCCGTTGCCCGCCGCGCGATTCACCATGCCTACGTTGCTGTGACGCGAGCCCGCCGTTACCTGGGTGTCTACGAAGCGTCCGAATCCGCCGTCGAACTGTGGCAATCGACGCAACTGCGTTCACAGATCGAGGCGGACGTCCCAGACGCATTGGCGAAGTTCATGCTGTGCGCCGCCAGTCCGGGACAATGGTCGGAGGAGGGCGACTACTTTCTGGCACGCGGCCGATATCGGCAGGCTGCCGAGTGCTACCGGCGTGCCGGCGATGATCGCAAAGAACTGGAAGCGTCGGCGCATTTTCATGAAAGCGTGGAAGAATTCCGCGAGGCGGCGCGGATCTTTGAGCGGCTGGCGCTGCCGGACAAGGCGGCGCATTGTCTCGGGCGGCTCGGTCAGCACGGCAAAGCCGGGCAGCTGTTTCTCAGGGTGAGCCGTTTCGCCGATGCCGGGCGTGCCTTCGAACAGGCGAAACAGTTCAAGGATGCCGCCGAGGCATACCGGCGGGCTGACGACATCGAGTCCTATCGGCGTTGCCTGTTGAACTATTACGTGCAGTCCCGCGATTGGCGGGAGGCCGGTAAGCTGGCCGAAAAAGCCGGCGACGTGCGCGCCGCCATTGACTATTTCGAGCGCGCCGGGCTTACCGAGCGCGCCCATGCCGCCCGACTGAGTGAGGCCCGGAGCGAACAGAATCACGCCGGGACCGCTGAGCTCCTCGAGCAATCCGCAGATTTCGCAGCTGCGGCCGATGAGTATCAACTTGCCGGCGATTTTATAAGAGCGTCTCGCTGCCGTGCCATCGAGGCCGAACGGCGCGGCGATTTCCAGCAGGCAATCGAGCTTTGGCGAAAGGCCGGCGATGAAGACAACGCATTGCTCACGGAAGCCAGATTATGCGAAAAAAACCACGAGTGGCTGGAGGCCGCCGAAATCCATGACGGGGTGAACGACCGCGTCGCCACCCTCCGATGTCTGCGAAAGAGCAATAAGCCCCGCGCACGGGATTGGAAAAAGGCACTCGAAAAAATGGACGACCGCCCCGGTGAAGCCGCTGAGATATTTGAAGACCTCGGTAACTACACCCGCGCATACCAACTGGCCGAGCCGTTGACGCGTCCGCAGAATGTCCGTGCCCTGTTGACCCGGAAGCTCGGCAGAGAGACGAGCCCGGCAACTTATAAAATTATGCAGAAGGCGCACACAGTGGTCGAGCGCTACGAGATGCGACAGTTGTGGTCCGACGGCAAGGGGGATCTGGCACTCAAACATCCATTGTTCGATCGTGACGGGAAGACAATGCGTCTGCGCGCCGCCATCGCCGAGAACATCGGCAACTGGAACGCTGCCGCTGGTGATCACGAGTCGCTGAAGGATTTCGAGCGCGCCGAGTACTGCTACAGAAAGGGGGACAATACGAAGAAGATTCTGCAAATGCAGGCTCGCAATGCGGAAGCCAAGAGCGACTTTACGGCGGCGGCGGAATTTTGGTTTGCCGGCGGGCACCAGCGCAACGGCAACAAATTCACGGCCAAGGCGAAAGAACAAGCCCATGATCACGAAGGCGCGGCAGAGTATTACGATCGGGCCAAAATGCCGGCACAGGCCCGACGGTGCCGCGACGTCATAGCGGCATCCCAACCACCTGTGAGTCAGCCCGAACTGTTTGACGAAGGGTAGAATTCCATCATGAGATTATCGCAACTGATTGGCAAGCGAGTCAAAGAAACGCCCAAAGAGGCGCAGATGCCCAGCCACGTTTTCCTCCTTCGCGGCGGCTACGTGCGCCAGGTGTCCGCGGGTATCTATTCGCTGCTGCCGCTGGCGAAACGGATCGTGTCGAAGATCGAGAACATCATTCGCGAAGAGATGGACCGGATCGACGGCCAGGAGGTTCTGATGCCGGTCGTGCTGCCGCGCGAATTATGGGAGGAAAGCGGCCGCTACGCTAAGGTCGGCGCCGAACTGCTCCGCTTCAGCGACCGCAACGAAAAGGACATGGTTCTGGGCATGACACACGAGGAAGCCGTTGTCCATCTGGCTCGGAGCGAGGTTGATTCATATCGCCAACTGCCGTTCATGCTCTACCAGATACAGACCAAATACCGCGACGAGGCCCGGCCGCGGGCAGGTCTTATCCGCGTCCGTGAATTCACCATGAAGGATGGCTATTCTTTTCACACCTCTGAGGAATGTCTGGAGCAGTATTACCAGCGCGCTCACCAGGCCTATACCCGGATATTTGATCGCATCGGACTGCCGGAGGTTGTCTCCATTGAGTCCGATACCGGAATGATGGGAGGCAGCAAGGCACACGAATTCATGGCCCTCGCCGATTCCGGCGAAGACACCATATTTATGTCGCCGGGGGGTGAGTACAAGGCGAACCGGGACATCGCGCGGACCCGCCTGAACTTCACACGGGAAGATCCATTGCCCTTGGGAAAAGTGCACACACCGGAAAAGAAAACGATCGAGGAAGTCGCCGGCTTCCTCAATGTGCCGACGAGCGCCACCGGCAAGGCCGTCTTTTATCTGGATGACGACGACCACCTCGTCTTTGTCGTCATACGCGGCGACATCGAGGTGAACGAGGTCAAGTTGAAGAATCATCTGAAGATCAGCGAGTTACGCTTTGCCGATGACGATCAGATTGCAGCCGCGGGTTCCGTACCGGGCTACGCTTCGCCGATCGATATCGATCCCGGAAAGGTTCGCCTTGTTTTCGATCCGTCGGCGACGGAATCATCCAATCTCGTTGTCGGCGCGAACGAGATCGACTATCACATGAAGAATTTCAACTTCGGTCGCGACATGAAGGAAGTGGCGGCAAAGGTCGAGATTGTCGATATTGCTTCGGCCCGGGAGAACGATCCGTGCCCGGTCACCGGCCGGCCGCTGACAATGCGCCGCGGTATCGAGGTTGGCAATATCTTTCAGCTCGGCACCAAATACAGCGCGGCCATGGGCGGCACGTACCTGGATCAGAACGGTAAGCGGCACCACATGATCATGGGCTGTTACGGTATCGGCGTCGGCAGGTCCATGGCAGCGGTGATCGAACAGAGTCACGATAAGTACGGACCGATTTGGCCGTTCGCCATTGCCCCGTACCATGTTCACATCTGTGCCCTGAATCCCAACAAAACCGGCGTCGCCGAGACGGCCGAAAAACTGTACCGGGATCTGGCGGATGCCGGCATCGAAGTGCTGTTCGACGATCGCGGCGAAAAGGCCGGATTTGCCTTCAATGACGCCGATCTCGTCGGCATCCCGTTGCGGCTCATCGTATCGCCCAAGAACGTGGAGAATAATCAGGTCGAGTTCAAGACACGGGACGGGGCGCGAACGGAGATGATTCCACTGGACGATGTCATACAATTCGTGGGCGACCTCGTCAGTGAGCAGCGGTCGTGACGGTTCAGCCAGGTTCTGGCGCTGCCAATTTTGGCAGGCAGAAACAGTACTCGTAATCGATCCATTCGTAATCGATGCTTGGTTGGCTTTCGATTACGAATGGATCGATTACAAATAGGATCGATTACGAGTTGTTTCAGTTTTGACGATTTCTTGAAAGTCTGATACCGCCGAAATAGATTGGGTTCCGTTTCTTTCCGACTGGTGGTTCTCGTCGATAACAATTTCTGTCGCCCCTGCGCGCGTGCTCACAAATTTGTGCGCACGCCCTGGAATCGGGATGCGGCAGATCCAACCCCGCCGCACTGCTGCCATGCGTACCATCGCCGACCTTTTTGGACATTCCCCGTTTCAACCGCTCCAAGAACACATGACGAAGGTGACGGCCTGCGTCGAGACGCTTCAGGAACTGTTCGAAGCGTTTCAGAATGGTGACCAGGAACAGGTTGAGATGCTTGCCGACCAAGTGTCGAAACTCGAGCACGTCACCGACCTGACCAAGAACGAAATTCGCAATAGTCTGCACAAAGGCCTTTTTTTTCCGGTCGATCGCGGCAATCTGCTGGAGATCCTCTCCATCCAGGACGGCATCGCGGACAAGGCCGAGGACATTGCCGTCCTTTTCACCTTGCGCAAACTCGACGTGCTGACGGAGTTGGATGCCGATTTCAGGGGGTTTCTGGAAAAAAACTTCGATGCGGTTCGCGGCGTCGAGCGGATTCTTGCGGAATTGGATGACCTCGTCCGTTCTTCCTTCGGCGGTGCCGAGGCGGAGATCGTCAAGGAACTGGTGGCGGAGGTCGCGTTTATGGAGCATGAGGCCGACGTAATTCAGCGCAATCTCTTGAAGGACTTGTTTCGCATGGAAGAGAAACTGGGCTACGCCTCCTTTCATCTATGGATTCGGATCCTGGGCGAAACAGGGGAACTGTCCAATCTGTCCGAAAACCTCGCCGACCGAGTGCGGATGATTCTGGAAAACAAGTAATGGAACACTACCAGGTTCTGCTGATCCTGGCACTCGTCTTCGGATTTTACATGGCGTGGAACATCGGCGCCAACGATGTTGCCAATGCCATGGGCACCTCGGTTGGGTCCGGTGCGCTTACCTTGAAGCGGGCGGTTATAATCGCCGCTTTCCTGGAATTCTCCGGCGCCCTTTTCGCCGGCGCGCACGTGTCGCAGACGATTCGGAAGGGGATCGTCAATCCGGAAATTTTTGCCGGCCGACCGGAAGTTTTCGTCCTCGGCATGATGGCGACGCTGCTGGCGGCCGGCGCCTGGCTGCAGATTGCGTCCTATTACGGATGGCCGGTGTCAACGACCCATTCGCTGGTCGGTGCAATCGTCGGCTTCGGCGCTGTTGTCGGCGGTGTGCACGCGGTTTACTGGGCCAAGGTCGGGTCGATCGCCGCCAGTTGGGTCATCTCGCCGCTGTTCAGCGGCGCCATTGCATTTATCATCTTCAGCCTGTTGCGGCGGCGTATCTTTTACTCCGACAATCCCGTGGCGGCGACCAAGAAGATTACGCCCTTTCTTGTCTTTCTCGTTTTCGTGACGCTGACTCTGGTCGTTCTTTTCAAGGGTCTGAATAATCTTCACCTAGATCTGACGTTCTGGCCGGCGATGCTTGTCGCCATTGGCGTCGGCGTGGTGGCCGCCTGTGGCAGTGCCATACTGGTTGCCCGGATCAAGGAAGAGCATGCACCGGAAAACCAGACCCGCTTTCATCATCCGCAGGTTTCTCTTAGCCTCGGGAAGGCACTGCGTCACCTTCAACGAGTCCAGAACGAGTCAAGCGGGGAGGTGCAGGCGGAAGTTGGCGACCACTATGAGCGCTTGAAACGATTGGCCGATGAGGTCGGGGCCGACACGGAGATCGAGAAGCAGCATGCGGCCTTTCGCACAGTCGAGCGGATTTTCGTCTATCTGCAGATACTGAGCGCCTGTTGTGTGGCCTTCGCCCACGGCGCCAATGATGTTGCCAATGCCATCGGGCCCTTGTCCGCCGTGATCTCCGTTCTCAACGAAGGCATCGTTGCGATCGAGTCAGAGGTTCAAATCTGGGTCCTGGCGCTCGGCGGCATCGGTATTGTCATCGGCCTGGCAACATGGGGCTGGCGCGTTATTGAGACTATCGGCCGGCGGATCACGGAACTGACGCCGAGCCGCGGATTTTCTGCCGAGTTCGGTGCCGCCGTTACGATTTTCCTGGCATCGAAGTTCGGCATTCCGGTATCGACGACGCATACGCTGGTCGGCGCCGTCCTTGGTGTTGGCCTGGCCCGGGGCATGACGGCGTTGAACCTGAATATGGTCCGCGACATAATCATTGCATGGGTCGTGACCATTCCGGCCGGCGCCATTCTCGCCATTCTCTTTTACTACGTGCTCAGCGGCATTTTCTGACCGGGTTGCGTCGGTGAAAA